>NZ_JBHUQX010000040.1:0-33824 GCF_042674225.1 Streptomyces sp. NPDC056948 | reverse complement strand
GCGTAGGAGTGCTTGCCCGAGACAAAGATGTTCACGCCGTAGTAGTTGAACAGCCAGCAGCCGAAGGCGAGAAGAGCCAGGTAGGCGGCCTTGCGGCCCTTCCAGCCGGCGGTGGCGCGGGCGTGCAGGTAGCACGCGTAGGCGACCCAGGTGATGAAGGCCCAGGTCTCCTTCGGGTCCCAGCCCCAGTAGCGGCCCCAGGCGTCCCCGGCCCAGATGGCGCCCGCGATGATCGTGAACGTCCACAGCGGGAAGACGGCGGCGTTGACGCGGTAGGAGAACTTGTCGAGCGAGGCCGAGGAGGGCAGCCGCTCCAGGACGGACGTCGCGAACGTGCCGGGCGTGCCGCCGCTCGCGAGCTTGCTCTCGTAGGAGTCCTTGAAGAGGTACAGGATCGTCGCGACCGCGGCCATGTAGAAGACCGCGCCGCACAGGATCGCGGTGGAGACGTGGATGTACAGCCAGTACGAGTGCAGGGCGGGGACCAGCTGGTCACTGGCGGTGTACAGCACGGAGACCGCGAGGCCCAGGTCGAGCAGGACCGTGGTGACCAGGAACAGGCCGAGCCAGCGGACGTTCTTCTTCAGCGCCAGCAGGCCGAGGTACACGCCGACCGCGACCGTGGAGAAGGTGATGTTGAACTCGTACATGTTGCCCCACGGCGCCCGCTCCACCGAGAGGGCGCGGGTGAGGACACCGCCGAACTCGACGAGCCAGGCGAGCACGGTGAGGGAGATGGCGATCCGGCCGTACAGGTCGCCCTGTGCGTCCCCGCCGGCCGCGCCGGGCCCGTCCGGCACGTCCCGCTGGCCGGTCGCGGCCCGCACGGTGACCTTCGGACGCTCCAGGACGGCGGTGCCGCCGGCCTTGTTCTCGGTGACGGCCGGGGCCGCCTTCTTCTCGGCCTGCCCGGTGAGCGCGGCGGCGGTGCGGGCCACCTTGCTGCGGCTGCCGAAGATCCACTCGGCGATGTACGCGAAGAAGGCCAGGGTGTAGACGGCCATCGAGGAGTAGATCAGCACATTGCTGATACTCGCTAGGTTTTCGTTGTTGGCGGCGGCGAGAGTCACTGCTCAGCCCCTTCGGCAGGTACGGGGGTGTCGGTACCCGGCTCCTGGTCGGCGTCGGGGGAATCTGCGGGGTCGTCGGGGTCGGGCGCGCCCGGGGCCTGGTCGTAGAGGATGCCGGCGAGGTCGCCCAGTTCCTCCGGGACCTTGGCGGACTCGCTGCGGCCGAGGCCGGCCATCTCGACGACGGTGACGCCGTCGGCGCCTCGGACCGCGCGCACCCAGACGCGGCGGCGCTGGATGAACAGGGAGGCCGCGAGGCCGCCGATCGCGGCGATGGCCCCGGTGAGGGCCCAGCCGCCGCCGGGCTCCTGGACGACCTGGAAGCCGGCCCACTCCTTGACGGTCTTGCCGAAGGTGACCGAACCGGCGCCGTTCGGGAGCGTCATGGAATCGCCGGGCCGCAGCAGCCTCTTGAACAGCTTGCCCTTGGAGTCCTTGAACTCCTTCATGTTGGTCTTGTCCATCTGGTACACGCTCTGCGGGATGCCCGAGTCGGCCCCCAGGTCGCCGTGGTAGGCGGACAGCGCGAGCAGCGGAGAGTCCAGCGCGGGGAACTGCGACAGCATCGTGCCGCTGGCGTGGCCGCCGTAGGTCGGCACGAGGAACGCGTTGAAGCCGAGCTGTTCCTTCTTGCCCTGGGCGTTGCGGTAGCCGTCGAGGACCTTGACGACCCCGGAGGAGGTGACGTTGGCGTCCAGCGGCAGCAGCGGTACGGCGTCGTCGTAGACGACCTTGCCCTGGGCGTCCCGGACGGTGATGACGGGGGCGTAGCCGTGGCTGACGAGGTAGACCTTGGAGTCGCCGATCTCCAGGGGGTGGTTCACCTCGACGGTGGTGTTCCGGTCCTTGCCGTAGGGGCCGTCGCTGAAGGTGAGGCCGGCCTTGTAGACGCGCGGGGTGCCCTTGTTGGGGCCGGTGCGCTCGTAGGTGCCGGTGAAGTCCTTGAGGTTGAAGCTGAACGGCACCAGGTCGTCGGACGTGAAGAGGTTGCCGGACTTGAAGTCGTCGTACTGGGTGAGCGTGTTGGAGAAGCCGTTGCCCTCGACGACCAGCTTGTTGCCCTCGGACTTGTAGAGCTGGCCCCAGGCGAAGGCGACCAGCATCACGATGAGGGCGATGTGGAAGGCGAGGTTGCCCAGCTCGCGCACATAGCCCTTCTCGGCGGCGACGGCGTCACCTGTGAGGTGGGCGCGGAAGCGGCGCTTCTTGAGCAGGGTCAGGGCGGCCTGGTGGACCTGCTCGGGTTCGGCCGTGGTGCGCCAGGTGGTGTGGGCGGGCAGCCGGTTCAGCCGCTTGGGCGCGCCCGGCGGGCGGCCGCGCAGCTGGCCCACGAACTGCCAGGTGCGGGGCACGATGCAGCCGATGAGGGAGATGAACAGCAGGATGTAGATCGCGGAGAACCACACCGAGCCGTAGACGTGGAACAGGCCGAGCTTGTCGTAGATGTCGCCGAGGGTCTCGTGGCTCGCGCGGAAGTCGGCGACCTTCGTCTCGTCCTGGCCCGACTGCGGGATGAGCGAGCCGGGGATCGCGCCGAGGGAGAGCAGCAGCAGGAGCAGCAGCGCTACCCGCATGGAGGTGAGCTGGCGCCAGAACCAGCGGGCCCAGCCGATGACGCCCAGGGTGGGCAGGTTGGGCAGGTCCTCCTTGGGCGCGGTGGAGAGCTGGGAGCCGGCGGCACTCAGGTCCTGGTCCTCGGCCGGGGAGGGGGCCGGGTCGGAGGCGGTGGTCTTGCTCATCGATCAGATCCCCACAGTGAAGCCGTCGGACCAGACCTGCATCCCCTGCACGATGCGGTCCCACGCGCCGGTCAGCAGCAGCAGGCCGGTCACGATCATCATGGTGCCGCCGACCCGCATCACCCAGACGTAGTGGCGCTTGATCCAGCCGAAGGCTCCGAGGGCCTTGCGGAAGGCGACCGCGGCGAGCACGAACGGCACGCCCAGCCCCAGACAGTACGCGACGGTGAGGAGGGCGCCTCGTCCGGCGCTGCCCTGGTCGGAGGAGAGGACGAGCACGGAGGCGAGGGTGGGGCCGATGCAGGGTGTCCAGCCGATCCCGAACAGCGCTCCGAGCAGGGGGGCGCCGATCAGCCCGGCCACCGGCCTGCGGTGGAAGCGGAACTCTCGCTGGGTGAGCCAGGGCATGAGGCCCATGAAGAAGACGCCCAGGAGGATCATGAACACGCCGAGCACCTTGGACAGGATGTCCTTGTGCTCCTGGAGCGTCTGCCCGAAGAATCCGAAGAAGGCCCCGGTGGAGACGAACACGGCGGTGAAGCCCAGCACGAACAGCGAGGCTCCGGCGACCATCCGGCCGCGCCGGGCCTCGGCCAGGTCGGTGCCGCTGACGCCCGTGACGTAGGAGAGGTAGCCGGGGACCAGGGGCAGGACGCACGGCGAGAAGAAGGAGACCAGTCCGCCGAGCAGGGCGAGCGGGAGGGCCGCCAGCAGGGCGCCGTTGAGGACGGTCTGGTTGGGGTCGGTGGCGGCGGCGAGCATCGCTGCGCTCACGTCACTTCTCCGCGACGACGGGCTTGAGCATCTTCAGCAGCCGTTCCTCACTGAGCGCGGACAGCGAGCGGGCCGCGATCTTCCCGTTCCGGTCGAGGACGAGGGTGGAGGGGATCGCCTGCGGGTTGAGCGTGCCCTTCTCGAAGCGCAGCAGCAGCTTGCCGGTCGGGTCGTAGAGGCTGGGGTAGGTGATGTCCCAGTCCTTCTCGAAGGCGAGGGCGGCGCCGGTGGAGGTGTCACGGGTGTTGATGCCGACGAACTGCACGCCCTTGCCGGCGTACTCCTTGGACACCTTCGCGAAGTACTTGGCCTCGGCGCGGCAGGGGTTGCACCAGGAGCCCCACACGTTGAGGACGACGACCTTGCCCTTGAAGTCGGCGACGTCGAGCGTCTTGCCGGCGATGGTCTTGCCGGACAGGTCGGGGGCCGGGGTGCGCTCGCCCTTGGCGACCGTGGCGGTGCCGTCGGAGCCGGTGACGAAGTTGGTGTTGCCGCCCCCGCCGGAGGTGCCGCCGGAGCCGCACGCGGAGACGAGCAGTGCGGCCGCGGCGGCACCGGCGGTCAGGGCGGCGCGGCGACGGACCCGGGGTGAACGGGTGTTCCGGGTCGTGCGGGGCGAGCTGTTCGAACCCAGGGGGGCGCGGCTGGCGGCACTCATGTGAAAAGTTTCGCATGCCCGTTCCGGGGCTCTCGCGCACCCCCCTTGCGGGCGGAAAACCGCATTTCAGGCAGCGTTCCGCGAGGGCGTCCCGGCCCCCTGCGGGGTCTTCTCGACGAACCCCTTCCAGCCACCGGCCGGTTGCTGCCCGACCTCGAGCGTACGCAGCGCCGCGAGCACCTCGGGCTTCTGGACGTCCAGCCAGTCGGTGAACTGCCGGAAGGAGACGAGGCGCACATCAGCGCCCTTCTCCTTCTCGCGCGCGATGTGCTTGAAGGCCTCCTCCACGGCGTCCATGTAGATGCCGCCGTTCCACTGCTCGAAGTGGTTGCCGATGAAGAGGGGCGCGCGATTGGACTCGTAGGCCCGCTGGAAGCCCTGGATGTACGCCTGGGCCGACTGCTCCCGCCAGCCCGGGTAGTTGTGCGCGGGCGCCTTTGTGGTGCTTATGGACTGATTTGCCAGCATGTTGTAGTCCATGGAGAGGACCTCGAAGCCCCGGCCGGGGAAAGGTATCTGCTGCAAGGGCAGGTCCCAGATCCCTTGCCGCTTCACCGGCCACACCTGGCGGCCGCCGGGCGAGGAGGCGTCGTAGCGCCAGCCGAGCTCGCGGGCGGTGGGCAGCAGGTTGTCCTGGCCGAGCAGACAGGGCGTACGGCCGCCGACGAGCTCCTTGTCGTAGTCGAAGGGCAGCGACGGCAGGTCGGTCCAGCCGGAGTTGGTGCGCCACTCCTTCACGAAGGACTTCGCCTGGTCGATCTCGCTGCGCCACTGCTGGGGCGTCCAGTTCTTGACCGAGCCCTGGACCTCGCCGCAGAAGTGCCCGTTGAAGTGGGTGCCGATCTCGTGGCCCTCCAGCCAGGCCCGGCGGACGTTCTTCAGCGTGTCCTTGACGTGCGCGTCGGTGAGGTAGCCGATGTCGGAGGCGCCGCGCGGGTTGTTCGGCGGGTCGTAGAGGCGCTTCTTCGACTCGGGCAGCAGATACAGCCCCGACAGGAAGAAGGTCATGCTCGCGCCGTGCTCCTTGGCGAGGTCCAGGAAGCGCGGGAAGAGGCCGTTGCCGACCTCGCCGGCGCCGTCCCAGGAGAACACGACGAACTGCGGCGGGGTCTGGCCGGGCTCCAGCGGCTCGGGCTTGCCGGGCTGGTGGGGCTGCTTGCCGGTGTAGGCGGTGGAGCCGTCGCCGATGGGGCGGGCGGTGGGCTTCGGCTTGGAGCCGCCCTGGGCGGAGTTCCCGGAACCGTCGGCATGGCTCGACCCATCTGACCCGGTGAGGCCGCCGCATCCGGCGAGCGAGACGGCGGCCGCGGCCCCCGCGCCGAGTCCGAGCATTCCCCTGCGGGAGTAAGGGCGCATGGCATCCCCGTTCGTCACGTTCTCTGGTGGTCACCCAGTCAGAGGACGTGACGAACGGGGAGGTTCCTCAGAAACTTGCAGATTCCGTAACAGGAGAGTCAGAAGCGAACAGAAAGGGCTTACGCGCCGAAGGCCTTGTCCTTCCCCTTCACCGGCTTGGCACCGGCGAGGAGATGCGCCGGGACGAGATCGCGGGCCGGCTCGGTGTAGCCGACGGAGACGATCCGGTCGCCCCGGAACGTGAAGGTCGTCAGCGAGGCGAGCGTGCACTGCCGCTTGCGCGGGTCGTGCCACAGCCGCCGCCGCTCGACGTACGACCGCACGATCCAGATCGGCAGCTGATGGCTGACCACGATCGCCTCGTGTCCCCGGGCCCGGTCCTTCGCCGTGCTCAGCGCGCTCATCATGCGGACCACCTGGTCGACGTACGGCTCGCCCCAGGACGGCCGCAGCGGGTTGACCAGGTGCTTCCAGTTGCCGGGCTTGCGCAGCGCACCGTCGCCGACGCCGAACGTCTTGCCCTGGAAGATGTTGTCGGCCTCGATCAGCCGCTCATCGGTGGCGAGGTCGAGGCCGTGCGCCTTGGCGATCGGCTCGGCCGTCTCCTGCGCCCGCTCCAGCGGGGAGGCGACGACGTGCGTGACATCGCGGTCCGAGAGGTGCTCGGCGACCCGGTCCGCCATGCGCCGGCCCAGCTCGGAGAGGTGGTAGCCGGGGAGGCGGCCGTAGAGGATGCCGTCCGGGTTGGCGACCTCGCCGTGGCGCATGACGTGGACGACGGTGATGTCGCCGTTGTCGCCGCTGCCCTCGCTGCCGCTCTCGTCGCTGATGCTGCTCTCGTCGCTCATGCCGTCGCCTCCGCGGCCGCGCGGGCCGCTGCCGGGAGGGCGTCGGCGATCCGCTGCACGGCACGCTCGTCGTGCGCGGTGGACACGAACCAGGACTCGAAGGACGACGGCGGCAGATAGACGCCGTCCGCGAGCAGCGAGTGGAAGAAGGCGGTGAAGCGGAAGGACTCCTGCGCCTTGGCGTCCTCGTAGTTCCTGACCGGCCGGTCGGTGAAGAACACGGAGAACATGTTGGAGGCGTTCTGCAGCGTGTGCGCGACGCCCTCCTTGGTCAGGGCGTCGGTGACGAGGCCCTGGATCTGCTTCGAGACGGCGTCGACCTTGGCGTAGGCGGCGTCGTCGAGCAGCCGTAGCTGGGCGAGGCCGGCCGCGGTGGCGACGGGGTTCCCGGACAGCGTGCCGGCCTGGTAGACGGGCCCGGCCGGAGCGAGATGCGCCATGACGTCCCCGCGCCCGCCGAAGGCCGCTGCGGGGAAACCGCCGCCCATGACCTTGCCGAAGGTCATCAGGTCGGGGACGACGCCGTCGACCCCGAACCAACCGGCGCGGCTGGTCCGGAAGCCGGTCATGACCTCGTCGGAGATGTAGAGGGCGCCGTTCTCGGAGCAGATGTCCTTGAGCCCCTGGTTGAAGCCGTCCGCGGGCGGTACGACGCCCATGTTGCCCGGGGAGGCCTCGGTGATCACGCAGGCGATCTCGCCGGGGTGCGCCCGGAAGGCTTCGCGTACGGCGTCGAGGTCGTTGTAGGGCAGGACGACGGTGTCGCCGGCCTGGGCGCCGGTGACGCCCGGGGTGTCGGGCAGCGCGAAGGTGGCGACACCGCTGCCGGCCGCGGCGAGCAGCGAGTCGACGTGCCCGTGGTAGCACCCGGCGAACTTGATCACCTTGGCGCGCTGCGTGAACCCGCGCGCGAGCCGGATCGCCGACATGGTCGCCTCGGTCCCGCTGGACACGAGCCGGACCTGCTCCAGCGGTGCGACGCGGGCGACCATCTCCTCGGCGAGCGCGACCTCGCCCTCACCGGGCGTCCCGAAGGACGTACCGCGGGCGACGGCGTCCTGGACGGCGGCGATGACCTCGGGGTGCGAGTGCCCGAGGATCATGGGCCCCCAGGAGCACACGAGGTCCACGTACTCGCGTCCGTCGGCGTCCGTCAGATACGGGCCGGTGCCGGACACCATGAACCGCGGCGTGCCGCCGACGGCGTTGAAGGCCCGTACAGGTGAGTTCACACCACCGGGCGTGACGGCCGCCGCACGGTCGAACAGAGCCTGCGAGGCCGGTGCTTCATACGGATATGCCAGTTCACTCATGACCTGCGACTTCTCCGACCTTCTCCGACGTTGTCGGGCTCCGGGTGCCAGTGACCTGTTCAGGGTAGGCCAGGGGAGGTCACGGGGCGGACGGGCCGGGGCCTGTTGACAGGACGACCCGCGTGAGCGAGCGCGCATCCAACCCGCGATTCCCGGCCGTCTGCGAGACTGGACCTGATACACACAGATCAAACGGCCCAGGGTGGTCAGAGGCTGCGAAGATCCTGCGGACAGATGTTTCGGCGCACGTTTCGGCGGGCGGCCGCGGGGGAGGTCACTGACACGATGATCGGGTTGCGCGGCGGGGGCGACGCGTCCTAGAAAAAGCAGTCGGGTGGAGATATGCATCGCGGTGGCGGACTGGGCGAGGGGACCGATGACCTGGGTCCTCGACGTGCCAGGCGGGGCAAACACCGGCGCGAGGCGGAGGACACTCAGGAAACTCGTCAGACCCAGGGTCGGCAGAGTGAACCGGAGCGGTCCGACGGACGTACTGAACATCGGCTGGACGATCTTCGGGCTGAACGTCGGGGTGAGCGTCGCGTGGATGAATTTCAGGCTGAGCACCGGGTGGACGATCTTCGTGCGGGGAGCAGGAATGGTGGTCGGGTGGGGGTGACGTACAAGTACTTCGGCGCACCCGACGGTGCGACGGCGGCCCGCGTCCCGATCTCGATGCGCCCCGAGGAGCTCGGCGGCGACGAGCTCGGCATGAACGGCATGTTCACCAAGATCAAGCCGGAGACCATGGCGGCGATGGTCCTGACGGGCATCGAGGGCATCCCCCTGCACAAGGTTCCGCCCCTGGAACTGGTCGTCCTGCACCCCGACTACGCGGTGGTGAAGCTCCCCATGACCGTCGTCGACCCCCTCCGGGGCATCGGCGAGGAGGCGGTGGGCGCGGCGGCCTTCATCTGGTCGACGGTGCCGGACCGGGGCGGGCCCCGGGACGCGTTCAACGTGTACCAACTGCTGCACGAGTGGCAGGACTTCTCGCATCGGCTGCATGAGGCGGGGCATCAGCCGTATTGCTTGGTGTGGCCCTGAACCGGGGTTTCTGTGAGGGGTGTTCTGATCGGGCGGGGCTCTTGGGCTCCGCCCTTGTCATGTGCCCTGATCCGTCTGCGGCACGTGTGATGTGACGCCCCTGGGTCGGCCGTCTCAGGGGGCAGCCGCCACTGCGGGCCGTCCGGGTTCCCGAGCCAGACCACCTGGGCATCGCGGGAAACCGTCACGCCGAACGCGGCGGTGGTAGGTGAGCCGTACTCCTCCCAGGTGGCCACCGCTGACTCGACCGCGTCCCAGAGCCGACGTGGCCCGCCCTGTCGGACCTGCCAGCCGTTGTCGGTGGGGCTGAGCACGGCGAAGGAGTCGGTGACGTTGTCCAGAACGAAGGTGCCGACCGGGCCGCCGTCGACCGGCGGCATCTCCGAGCGGCTCCACGAGGCCCTGTTGAAGGAACGCACGGAAGACCTTGCCGTGCTGCTGGTCGACGTGACGCATCCCAAGGTGCAGGAGCTGTACGAGTCTTGGGGCTACGCCCAAGTCGGTGAGCAGCAGCCGTTCGCGGACTCTCCGGTGTACGCGGTCATGGTCAAGACCCTTCGAGGTTGACCACGTTCGCCGGGCAGCGAAACTGTGGTCACGACGGCGCGGCGTCGATCATCGTCGGAGCGGATCAGCAGCAACCGCGCGCCACGGCCGGTTCCTCGGCATTGCTCTCGGCGGAGCTGTCGCAGCACGTGCTGCCCTGCTGCTTGGCCAAGGAGTCGGCGTCGGCCTTCACCACGTAGACCTCCCAGGGCTCCTGGCCGGGGCCGAGGACCCAGACCTTGTCCTGGAGGGCGTAGCAACAGGTGGTGTCGTTCTCCACGTCGGTGGTCATGCCGGCCTCGCTCAGGCGGGTGGTGGCGGCGTGGACGGCCTCGGTCGTCTCGACCTCGACACCCAGGTGGTCCATCCGCGTTGCCTCACCCGCCGTGCCTTCGATCAGGACGAGCTTGAGCGGGGGTTCGGCGATGGCGAAGTTGGCGTAGCCGTCGCGGAGTTTGGCGGGCTCGGTGCCGAACAGCTTGCTGTAGAAAGCGACGGACGCGTCCAGGTCCGGGACACGAAGAGCCAGTTGCACGCGGGACATGACGTTCCTCCTGATGGAAATGATGGGTGGGTGGGCCGGTCAGCAGCCGCCCGATGAGGCTTGGGCGCCGGTGCCGATCTGCAGAGTTGCCGGGGCGCCGCAGCAGCCGCCGTCGTCGCCGGTCTGGGCCGCCTCGGGTTCGTCGAAGAGGCCCGCGCCGCCGCACACGCCGGTCTCCGGGAGGGTCAGTTCGACGCGCTCGGCGGCCTCGCGGTCTCCGGCGAGGGCGGCGGTGATGGAGCGGACCTGCTCGTAGCCGGTCATGGCGAGGAATGTCGGGGCGCGGCCGTAGGACTTCATGCCCACGAGGTAGGCGCCCTGTTCGGGGTGGGAGAGCTCGTTGACGCCGTGCGGGTAGACCGTGCCGCAGGAGTGGACGTTGGGGTCGATCAGCGGGGCGAGTGCGGTCGGGGCCTGGAGGCGTCCGTCGAGGCCGAGGCGGATCTCGGAGAGGAAGGACAGGTCGGGGCGGAAGCCGGTCAGGACGATGACCTCGTCGACCGGGTCGAGGCGGCGGCCGTTCTCGTCCACGAGGACGAGCCGGGCGCCGTCGCGCTCCACAGCCTGTGTGCGGAATCCGGTCGCCGTGCTGGCGTGGCCGGCTTCGACAGCGGCCTTGGCGCGCAGGCCCAGGGCGCCGCGGTCGGGCAGTTGGTCGGCCTCGCCGCCGCCGAAGGTGGAGCCGGTGATGCCTCGGCGCAGGATCCACACCGCGTGGGTGCCCGGATCGTCCTTGGCCAGGTCCGCGAGATAGGCGAGGGCGGTGAAGGCGGAGGCACCGGAGCCGACCACGGCGGTGCGCTTGCCCGCGTACCGGGCGCGTACGGCCGGGTCACCCAGGTCGGGCACGCGGTAGGAGATGCGGTCGGCGGCGGACTTCTCGCCGAGGGCGGGCAGGCCGTCGGCGCCCACCGGGCTGGGGGTGGACCAGGTGCCGGAGGCGTCGATGACCGCGCGTGCGCTGATCCGTTCCTCGCGGCCGTCGGCCAGCGCGATGTGCACGGTGAAGGGCTGCTCGTCGCGTCCTGAGTCGACGATGCGGTCGCGTCCGGCGCGGGCGACGCCGACCGCGGTCGCCCCGTAGCGGATCTTGTCGTCGAGGACGTCGGCGAGGGGCTGCAGGTACTGCTCGGCCCAGTCACCTCCGGTCGGGTACGCGGAGCCGTCGGGGCGGGTCCAGCCGGTCGGGGCGAGCAGCTTCTCGGCGGCCGGATCGGTGATCTCCGACCAGGGCGAGAACAGCCGCACGTGCGCCCAATCCCGTACGGCGGTGCCGGCCGACGGTCCGGCTTCCAGGACCAGCGGTTCGATGCCGCGCTCGACGAGGTGGGCTGCGGCGGCCAGGCCGACCGGACCGGCTCCGATGACCACGACGGGCAGCTGATCAGTGGCGAGCACGCCGTTGATGGACACGGCCACGAGATTCCCCTTTGCTTCGACATTCGTCGATGGCTTGCATTGCCAGCATGACACCTGCTTCGATGACCGTCAACATAGACATGCATCGAATTGGGGGCTGCTTGTGGAGCACGTCGACGTCGTGGTGATCGGGGCCGGCCAGTCCGGGCCGGCCGCAGCGCACGCTCTGCGGCGGCAGGGCTTCGATCCGGTATTGCTGGAAGCATCGGAGCAGGCGGCCGGGTCGTGGCCCCGCTACTACGACAGCCTCACCCTGTTCTCCCCTGCCAGGTACAGCTCCCTGCCAGGAATGGCGTTCGGCGGCGATCCGGACCGCTACCCGCACCGCGAGGAGGTCGTCGGATACCTGCTGCGCTACGCCGACCGGCTGGGCGCCGACGTCCGCACCCGGACACGGGTGCGCGAAGTCCGCACGAAGGGCGGCGCCTACACGCTGCACCTGGAAGGCGGCGAGCAGCTGACGGCTCGGGGCCGTGATCGCGGCATCCGGCACCTTCGGACGCCCGTACCGCCCTGACCTGCCAGGACTGGACAGCTACACGGGCAGCCTGCTGCACGCCGCCGACTACCGCACGCCCGAGCCGTTCACCGGGCAGCGCGTCGTAGTGGTGGGAGCGGGGAACTCCGCCGTTCAGATCGCCGCCGAGCTCGCCGGGCGAGCACGGATGACGCTCGCGGCGCGGCATCCGGTCCGCTTCGCCCGACAGCGGGCACTGGGGCGGGACCTGCACTGGTGGCTGACCCGCACTGGCATCGACACGCTGCCCGTCGGCCGGCGCCTGCGCACTCCGCCGACCCAGCTGGTCATCGATGACGGCCGCTATCGGAGCGCTGTCGCAGCGGGGACACCGGACCGGCGCCCGGTGTTCACCGGAGTCAGCGGCACCAAGGTCACCCGGGAGGACGGGGTCACCCCGGAGCAGCGCCGCGCCCTGGCTTACGTCGGCCTGGAGTGGCAGCGCAGCCTGTCGTCGAACTCCCTGCGCGGGGTGGGCCGGGACGCCGTCCGCGTCGCACGGCGCATCGCCGCCCGCCTCGCTCGCTGAGTCCGTCCGACGACCCTGGCCCGTTTGGTTCGATGTGTGTCAACATAGATGCATGTCGAATACGAAGGTGCTGCCGCTGCTGGAACCCGAGGTTCCCGAGGCCGTGGCGCCGTGCTGCCCGCCACTCACCGAGCGCCCGTTCTCCGCTGAGGAGGCCGAAACGGCCGCGCGGATGTTCAAGGCCCTGGGCGACCCGGTTCGGCTGAGGCTGTTCTCGGCGGTGGCCTCACACGAGAGCGGCGAGGCGTGCGTGTGCGACATCTCCGATGTCGGCGTCTCCCAGCCGACGGTGAGCCACCACCTGAAGAAGCTGAAGGAAGCAGGGCTGCTGACCTCCGAGCGGCGCGGCACCTGGGTCTACTACCGCGTCGAGCCGTCCGTGCTGGCCGCGATGGGCAAGCTGCTGACCATCGCGCCGGCTACAGCCTGACCACCTTCGAATCCCGGGCGAGGGCGTCTGCCGTCGCTCTCTCCCCGCCTTGGAAAGAGGAGAGAGCGACGGACTGATCAGTTCAACGAGCCCTGGGCTCAGTGGTGGATCAGGAGCTCCCGTAGGAGACGGAAGACGTTCGCGGCGGCCGAGACCGCGGCCAGAAGCACACCCCACCGCGACGTCGACTTGCGTTGCTCGGTCTTCCGCGAGGTACCGTCAGGGACCACGCTGCATCACCTCTCTTGTGGTGATCGCCGGTGCCCGTCAGCCCTCCTGCGGTGCCGCCGTCAACTGCTGACCGGCGCCGAACTTCCGCCGCCAGGCCAGGGAGACGTAGACCAGCGCGACCAGGACGGGCACCTCGATGAGCGGGCCGACGACGCCGGACAGGGCCTGGCCGGAGGTGACGCCGAAGGTGGCGATGGCGACCGCGATGGCCAGCTCGAAGTTGTTGCCGGCCGCGGTGAAGGCGAGCGTGGCGGTGCGGTCGTAGGCCAGGCCGATGACCTTGCCGAGGGCGAACGTGCCGAACCACATCACGGCGAAGTACACCAGCAGCGGAAGCGCGATGCGGGCGACATCGAGCGGCTGCGAAGTGATCGTCTTCCCCTGGAGGGCGAAGAGGATGACGATCGTGAAGAGGAGGCCGTACAGCGCCCACGGGCCGATCTTCGGGAGGAAGCTGGACTCGTACTTCTCGCGGCCGAGCTTCTGTTCGCCGATGCGGCGGGTGAGGAAGCCGGCCAGCAGCGGGATGCCGAGGAAGATGACGACGTTCGCCGCGATCTTCCACATGGAGATGTCGAGGTGTTCGCCGTTGTCCAGGCCCAGCCAGCCGGGCAGCAGGTCGAGGTAGAACCAGCCGAGCAGGCCGAACGCCAGGACCTGGAAGACCGAGTTCAGTGCCACGAGTACGGCGGCTGCTTCGCGGTCGCCGCAGGCGAGGTCGTTCCAGATGATGACCATGGCGATGCAGCGGGCGAGGCCGACGATGATCAGGCCGGTGCGGTACTCGGGCAGGTCCGGCAGGAAGATCCAGGCCAGCGCGAACATGACCGCCGGGCCGGCGATCCAGTTGATGACCAGCGACGAGGCCATGAGCTTCTTGTCGCCGGTGACGGCGTCGAGCTTGTCGTAGCGGACCTTGGCCAGGACCGGGTACATCATGATCAGCAGGCCGATGGCGATCGGCAGGGAGATGCCGCCGATCTCGACCTTGGCGAGGGCGTCGTCGAGGCCGGGGATGGCGCGGCCCAGGCCGAGGCCGATGGCCATGGCGAGCAGGATCCACACGGCGAGGAAGCGGTCGAGCGTCGAGAGCTTCGCGACGACCGAGGGCTCCTCGGCGGTCGCGGGTGCTTCGGTGCGGGTCACGGGCAGGCCCTCTTGTTGTCGGCGGCGTTGCGAGCGGACTCGGCCAGGTCGTTGAACCGGCCGGCGAGCTGGGCGATGACGTCCGGGCGGAGCTTGTAGTAGGTGAAGCGGCCGCACGGCTCCGTTTCGACGACCCCGGCTTCGCGCAGCACCTTCAGGTGGTTGGAGAGGTTGGTCTGCCGGGCACCGGTCTCCTCCACCAGGTGGGTGGTGCACAGCGTCTCTTTGGCCAGCAAGGTCACGATTCGAAGCCTGAGCGGGTCGGCCAGAACCCGGATCAGATCAGTGTCGACTGACGTCAGCATGGGCTGATACTGTCACATCATTCCGAGCTGATACCAGCCGGGGCTGATACCTGGGACTCGTATCCCTCCGCCCCGAAGGGGGTTCCCGTGACTGCCTCCCCTCCTCCTGTCCTGCCTGATGAGCGCCTGGCGTCGGGCATCGCCCGTCTCGCCCTGCGCTACCGCGGGCGCTTCTCCCCGGAGACCATCCAGCGCCTGGTCACCGACTCCTACGAGCGTCTCGCCGAGCACGCTCGTATCCGCACCCACCTGGTCGTGCTGGCCGAGCACTTGGCCATCGAGCGGCTGGACGCGCTCGCGCACGTCGAGGGCGCTCCCGGCTGTGGTCTGCCACGGGTGCTGTTCGTGTGCAGCCACAACGCGGGCCGCTCGCAGATGGCCGCCGCCCTGCTCGCACACCGCGCGGGCGGACACGTGGCCGTCTCGTCCGCAGGCACGCTCCCGGCCGCCGAGGTCGAGCCGGTCGTCACCCAGGTGCTGACCGAGGCGGGCGTGGACCTCACGGACGCGTTCCCCAAGCCGCTGACCGACGAGGTCGTGCAGGCCGCCGACATCGTCATCACCATGGGATGCGGGGACGCCTGCCCCGTCCTGCCCGGCCGCCGCTACCTCGACTGGCCGGTCACCGACCCCGAGGGCGCCCCGATCGCCGTCGTCCGCGGCATCCGCGACGAGATCGACGCCCACATCACCGAACTGCTCGCCACCCTGCCGAGCACCTGAGCTCGCACCCGCACCACCTGCAAGAACCACTCACGAAGGAAGAACCGATGTCCTCCAGCCCGCTCGCCTCCGTGCTGTTCGTCTGCGTCCACAACGCCGGACGCTCGCAGATGGCTGCCGGATTCCTCTCCCACCTCGCGGGCGACCGGATCGAGGTCCGTTCCGCCGGCTCCATCCCGGGCGACCAGGTCAACCCCTCCGCCGTCGAGGCCATGAAGGAGGTCGGCGTCGACATCGCCGACGCCCAGCCGAAGATCCTCACCACCGAGGCCGTCCAGGCATCCGACTACGTCATCACCATGGGATGCGGCGACGCCTGCCCGATCTTCCCCGGCAAGAAGTACCTCGACTGGGCCCTGGAAGACCCGGCCGGCAAGGGCGTCGAGGCCGTCCGCCCCATCCGCGACGAGATCAAGAACCGCATCGAGGCCCTGATCGCCGAGATCGACGCCAAGCAGGAGGCGTGACCCAGGTGACCGACACCGGGATACGCGAGGTCATCGTCATCGGCTCCGGCCCCGCCGGATACACCGCCGCCCTCTACACCGCCCGCGCCCAGCTCACACCGCTCGTCATCGGCGGCGCCATCTTCGTCGGCGGCTCGCTCACCACGACCACCGAGGTCGAGAACTTCCCCCGGCTTCCCCGAGGGCATCAACGGTCCGGATCTGATGCGACCTCACCGGCGACATCAAAGAGGTCACCGACTCCGCGGGCACCGTCCACCGGGCCAGGTCGGTGATCGTCGCGACCGGCTCCGGCTACCCAGCATGATGGAAGGACCCTTCAGGCGATCGCGTAGTCACGGAGGGCCGGTTCGAGAAGGTCGAAGGCGTGTGCCGCTTCCTTCGCGATCGTCTTGGCGATCTCGTCGTTGGTGTGCCCGGCCAGGGTCAGGTCCTGGATGCGTTGGAACAGGACGCGGTGCGCGGCGCCGAGCAACGCGGCGACCGTGCGGACGGTGATGTCGTCCGGCCGCGCACCGACGGCCTCGGCGAGGGCCTCGGCCAGCGCCTGCTCGCGCTGGTCGTGCAGGTTGCGCAGGCACGCCGACAAGGTGGGGCTGTCGGTGATCATGCGGGTGAAGTCCGGGCCGGCGAATCCGGCGACCGGGTCCCGCGTCGCGACAGCGGCCTCGAAAGCACGGCGAAGCGCCGCGAGGGCGGACTCCCCAGGGCGGCGGGAGGTCACGGCGCGCGCCAGCGTGGCGCTGAACTCGTCCTGGTGGTCGAGAGCCAAGTCCTCTTTGCGCGCGAAGTAGTTGGTCACCGTCTTCTTCGCGACGCGGGAGGCCGCCGCGATCTCGGCGATGGTGGTGTTCTCGAAGCCCTGCTCGATGAAGAGCCGTGTCGCGTGGTCGGAGATCAGCTGTCGCGTCTCCTGCTTCTTCGCCTCCCGCAGGCCCAGCGGGGCGGTGCTCGTCCTCGTCTCCATGAGCAAATCTTACCTCGGTAGTAAAAATATGTTTACAGCGTTGGTCGCATGGAAGTAATGTTACTACCGACGTAAGATCAGTACGGATCAGTACCGTCCCGAGCTCCCGCAGCCTGGAAAGGGAACCCCTCTTGAGGATCACCGCCTCCACCGTCTCCCTCACGGTCGAAGACATCGCGGCCTCCCGCGGTTTCTTCACCGAGCACCTCGGCTACCGGGAACAGGCCGCGGCCGACGGATTCGCCTCCCTCACCCGTGACGATGCCGCCGTCGACATCGTCCTGCTCCGGCGGGGCATCGACGTCCTGCCGCCCGACCAGCGCGACCGGCACGCCGGCGGGCTGATCCTCGCCTTCACCGTCACCGGCCTCGAAGCCGAGGAGAAACGGCTGCGTTCCGAAGGCGTCGACATCACGATGCCACTGCGCGAAGAGCCATGGGGAGAACGCCTGTTCCAGGTCACCGACCCCAACGGGGTCATCGTCCAGTTCGTCGAGTGGGTCACACCGGACCACTCCTGATCCCCCGCCGACCGGATCGTGCAGACCCAGAAGAGAGAGCACCGCATGCGAAAGCTCGTGTACTACATCGCCACCACGCTGGACGGCTTCATCGCGGGCCCGGACGGCGCCGATCCCTCGGGCCCGGACGGCTTCTGGCCGATCCCCGAGGACTACATCCGGCACCTTGTGACGGAGTACCCGGAGACCTTGCCCGTCCAGGCCCGGGCGGCGCTGTCCGTCACCGCGCACGGCACGCACTTCGACACCGTCCTCGAAGGACGGCGCAGCTACGAGATCGGTCTGAAGGCCGGCATCACCGATGCCTACCCCCACCTGCGTCACCTGGTCTTCTCCCGGACCCTCACCGAGAGCCCGGACCCGGCCGTCGAACTGGTCGCCGACGACCCCGTGGACAAGGTGCGGCAGTTGAAGCGGGAGGACGGCAAGGACATCTGGCTGATAGGCGGCGCGGAACTGGCCGGTGCCCTGTACGGCGAGATCGACCAGCTCATCTTCAAGATGGCACCGCTGACCATCGGCGCCGGAATCCCGGTCTTCTCCCACAAGGCCGCCTTCGATCCGCGCGGCTGGGAGCTCACCGGCCACACCGTGCTCGACAGCGGCGCGGCCTTCCTCACCTACGCGCGGGCCACCGGGGACTGAAGTCGTCCGTCAGGACCCGGCCGCGTGGCCGCGAGGGCACATCCAGGGCACCCTCTCACCAGGGCGCCACGCACTATCGTGAGGGAAGGAAGGCGCCTGATCCGGGTGCGTCCGCGTGAGCCGGTCGGAGGCGACGATGAGCGGGGAACGGCCCGGTCGATCCGAGCAGCACCTGCCCAAGCTGCGGCTGGACGAACTGCTGGACGAGCTCCAGGCGCGGATCGACGCGGCGCGGGGTACCCAGGATCGTGTCCACAGCCTGCTGGAGGCGGTGCTGTCGGTCGGCCGGGAGCTGGATCTCGCCCAGGTGCTCCGGCGTATCGTCGAGGCGGCCGTGGTGCTCGTGGACGCCGAGTACGGGGCCCTGGGGGTCATCGGCGACGACCGTATGCTCTCCGAGTTCCACACCGTCGGCATCAGCGACGAGCTGCGGGCCCGGATCGGGGGCCTGCCCAGCGGGCACGGCATCCTGGGCGAGCTGATCCGGCACCCCGAGCCGCTGCGGCTGACGGAGATCTCGGAGCACACGGCCTCGTACGGCTTCCCGCCGCACCACCCTCCGATGCACTCCTTCCTGGGCGTGCCCATCCGGGTGCGTGACCAGGTGTTCGGCAACCTCTACCTCACGGAGAAGCGCAGCGCGGAGGAGTTCGACGCCGAGGACGAGTCGGTGCTCGCCACCCTCGCGGTGGCAGCGGGCGTGGCCATCGAGAACGCGCGCCTGTTCGAGGAGACGCGGCTGCGCGAGCGCTGGGTGGGGGCGAGCTCCGAGGTCACGCGGGCCCTGCTGTCGGGCGCTCCGAGCACGGACGTCCTCGAACTGATCGTGGAGCAGGCGCGTCAGATCGCCGACGCCGATGCCGGGATGATCGCCGAGCGGGTGCCCGAGGAGACCGCGCTGCGGCCGTTGCTCGCCGTCGGGCTGGACGCCGAGCGGCGCAGCGGTCTGGTGATGTCCGGCACGGACGGATTCGTGGCGGCCGTCCTCACCACGGCGGAGCCCGCGGTGAGCGCCGACATCCAGGAGGACGCGCGGACCAGCGGGGACGCGGCGCAGTGGGTCGGGCTCGGACCCGTGGTCGGTGTTCCGCTGGAGGCCGGAGGCAAGGCCGGCGGTGTGTTGCTGCTGGGGCGCGCGGTGGGACGTACGCCGTTCACGGACGCCGACACGCGCCCCCTGCTCGGGTTCGCCGGGCAGGCGGCGCTGGCACTGGAGCTGGCCGAGCGGCGCCGGGACGCCGAGCAGATCGCGCTGCTGCGGGACCGCGACCGTATCGCCCGTGACCTGCACGATCTCGCCATCCAGCGCCTGTTCGCGGCGGGGATGACGCTGCAGAGCACCCAGCGTTTCATCGACCATCCGGAGGCTGTGGAGAGGCTGTCGCGGACCGTGGACGATCTGGACGAGACCATCAAGATCATTCGGTCCACGATCTTCGGCTTGCGGACCCACGGCGGGGCGAGGGAAGGCAGCGGTCTGCGCGGCCGGGTGTCGGACACGGTGACGGCGGCGGCCTCGTCTCTGGGCTTCGCTCCCGCGGTGCGGATCGAGGGGCTGGTGGACACGGACGTGCCGGGCGATGTCGCCGACCACACGCTCGCGGTGCTCGGCGAGGCGCTGAGCAATGTGGTCCGGCACTCCGGAGCCCGCTCCGTGGACGTGCACCTGAGGTGCGCGAAGGGCGAGTTGACGCTCACGGTGACCGACGACGGCCGCGGGATCCCGGACGGTGCCGTACGCAGCGGCCTGAGGAACATGGAGGAGCGGGCGCTGGCTCTCGGCGGCGAGCTCCGGCTCGGCGAGCGCCCGGAGGGAGGCGGCACCCGGGTGCTGTGGCGGGTGCCGGTGCGGCCGGCCCGAGAATGACGTGGATGGCGGCGGCCCCGGCTCAGTGTGACGGGTGCCCGCCCGTCCCGGGGTGCTCCCACTGCGAGGCGAGGACCGCGGCCTGAACCCGTCGCTGGACGCCGAGCTTGGCCAGGAGCCGGGAGATGTGGTTCTTGACGGTCTTCTCGGACAGGTAGAGCTTCTTGCCGATCTCGCGGTTGGTGAGCCCGTCCCCGATCAGGGCGAGAATCTCCCGCTCGCGCGGCGACAGGCTCGCCAGCTCGGGGGCGATGGCCGGTTCCTCGGACGGGCCGGCGCGCAGCGAGCGCATCAGCCGGGCCGTGGTCTCCGGGTCCAGCATGGACCGCCCGGAGGCGACCGTACGTACCGCCGAGACCAGGTCGGAGCCCTTGATCTGCTTGAGGACATAGCCGGAGGCCCCGGCCATGATCGCGTCGAGCAGGGCCTCCTCGTCGTCGAACGAGGTCAGCATCAGACAGGCCAGTTCGGGCATCCGGCTGCGCAGTTCGCGGCAGACGGTGATGCCGTCGCCGTCCGGCAGGCGTACGTCGAGGACGGCGACGTCGGGGCGGAGCGCCGGGCCCCGGGCGAGCGCGTGCTCGACGTTCTCGGCGTCCCCGACCACCGCGATGTCGGGCTCGGTGTCCAGCAGGTCGGCCAGGCCGCGCCGCACGACCTCGTGGTCGTCGAGCAGGAAGACCCGGATCGGGTGCTCCTCGGTGAAGGCGCGCGGCTCGGTCATCTCGACCCCTCGTCGGCCGGAAGGGCGGACTGCGGACCGCCCGTGACCACGATCATTACGTGCGGGGACCGGACGCGCTAGGGCCGATCGGCCCAAGGCATGTCGTGGGCGGAGTACCGCCGCGCCTGCTGTTTCGACCGTGCGGTAGGGCCCTTCGGTCCCGGCAGGGGACCTACGGCCCCTCCACCGCGACGGCCGGGAGAGGCGACGCTCGAATCGAGAGCTTCTACTCCGGAGGTGGAGACCATGTCTCGCACGATCACCGTGGGTCTGGACGGCTCGCCCGAGAGCCGCGCCGCCGCAGAGTGGGCTGCCCGCGAGGCGGCGCAGCGCCGGCTGCCGTTGAAGATCCTTCATGTGTGGGAGCCGGCGCCGGAGCCCATCGAGCAGGCCCCACAACTGGGTGTCGAGACCCGGCAGGACTGGAGCGAGAAGATTCCCCGCGAAACCGCGGAAGGTGTCGGTCTGCGTCACCCCGGCGTCGAGGTGACCTCCGAGCACCTGACCGGCCACCCGAGCAAGGTGCTGGGCGAAGCCGCCAAGGAGGCCGAACTGCTCGTCCTGGGCTCGCGCGGTCTGAGCGGCATCGGCGGGTTCCTGGTGGGTTCGGTCGGCCTGGCCGTGGTGGCCCGTGCCGAGCGTCCCGTGGTCCTGGTCCGGGCCGGTGAGCAGGCGGCCGATGAGCACGAGAAGGACGCGGCGGGCATTCCGTCGGCCGCCACGCGGTACCGGCCGGTCGTGCTCGGCCTCGACACCGGGCACCTCGACGCGACGGTGATCGACTTCGCCTTCGACGCGGCCGCCCGGCGCGGGACCGCCCTACGGGCCCTGCACGGCTGGCACCTGCCCTCATGGTTCGTCTACGGCAGGGGCGCCGGCGACGTGTACCGGTACGACGAGGTCGTCCGTTCGCAAGCCCGTGCGCTCACCGACGCACTGCGCCTGTGGAGGGACAAGTATCCGTCCGTCGAGGTGGTCGAGGTGTCCCGCTCGGGCGGCGCGGCGGCCCATCTGATCGACGCCTCTCGCCAGGCGTCGCTGGTCGTCGTGGGACGGCGGGTTCGCCGCAGCCCGTTCGGGGCGCACATCGGTCCCGTCACGCACGCGGTGTTGCACCACGCGGCCGCCCCGGTCGTCGTCGTGCCGCACGACTGACGTCATGAATCCGCCCGTCGTCGTCGGTGTGGACGGCTCCGAGTCCAGCCTGCGGGCCGTGGACTGGGCGACCGACGAGGCCGCGCTGCACGGGGTGCCGCTGCGTGTGGTGTACGCGTCGCTGTGGGAGCGCTACGAGCATGCCGTCTTCGCCGGGGGGCCGGGAAAGACGGAGCGGATTCTCACCGAGGTGCTCGTGGTGGCCGCCGCCGAGCGGGCTCGGAGGCGGGTCCCCGGCATGGAGATCGCCACCGAGGTCGTGCCCGAGGGGCCGGTGCCCGTCCTCCGTCGCGCGGCGCGCGGTGCCTCCGCGCTGGTCGTGGGGTCTCGCGGCCGCGGGGGCGCCGCCGAACTGCTGCTGGGCTCGGTCAGCCTGGCCGTGGCAGGGCACGCCGACGGTCCGGTGATCGTGGTGCGCGGTGACCACGACGACCAGGCCGGGGCCCGGACTCGGTGCCGGCGCATCGTGGTCGGGGTCCCGGACCACGGGGCGGACTCGGCGGCAGTGCGTTTCGCCTTCCGGGAGGCGGCCCGGCGTGCCGCGCCGCTCGAGGCCGTACGGGCCTGGCACAGCCCCGCGTACGAGACCACCGACCACCTTCCGTTCACCGGTGAACCCGCCCGTGCGCACGAGCAGCGCGCCGTCGAGGCCCTGGAGGCCGGGCTGCATGCGCCGGCCGAGGAATACCCGGCCGTCGAGGTGCGCCGACGGACCGTCGAGGGTCCTGCCCGCGCCGTACTGCTCGACGCCTCGGCCGATGCCGCTCTCCTGGTGGTGGGCGCCAGGCGTCCCCACGGCCGCATCGGGCCGCAGACGGGCCGCGTCACGCATGCCGTGCTGCATCACGCGGCCTGCCCGGTCGCGGTCGTACCCGAGCGTGTGGCCGGCGACCGGCCGCGCGAACCGTGAGAGGAGGCGGACCGTCATGGAGAAGAACGTGCTGGTCGCCTACGGAACGACGAACGGCTCCACGGCGGAGATCGCCGAGACCGTCGCGGAGATTCTGCGCAAGGACGGACTGACGGCCGAGGCGCGTCCCGCCCGGGCCGTGGCGACCACGGAGTCGTACGACGCTGTCGTGGTCGGCGGCGGGCTGTACGCCGGCCGCTGGCACAAGGACGCCCGGCGCTTCGTCCGGCGTCATGGCAAGGCCCTGGCCGAACGCCCCCTGTGGTTCTTCAGCAGCGGCCCGCTCGACCCCTCGGCCTCGGAGCGGGACATCCCGCCCGTGCCCGGCGTGAAGAGGGCCATGGTGCGGCTCGACGCGAGGGAGCACGTCACCTTCGGAGGCTGCCTGGAGGAGGGCGCGAAGGGCTGGGTCGCGCGGATGATTCTCCGTAACGGGAAGGGCGGGGACTTCCGCGACTTCGAGCGGATCGAGGCGTGGGCGGCGCGGATCGCTCACGAGCTGGCGGGCTGACTCCCGCGGCGCCCGGCACAGGATCCCGAGCCCGGTGCAGTCGGTGAAGAAGGACGGATCCGTGATAGGGCCGACCGGCCCAAGCGCCTCCCGCCGGCCCGCGCCAAGCTTGAATGGCGGTGCAATACCGGCATCGCGCCCATACCGGAAAGGTGGCAGTGCCATGAAGGGCTACGTCTTCCACGGCCCCGGACAGTCCGCCTGGGAGGACGTCCCGGACCCCGGCATCAAGGAGCCGACCGACGCCATCGTGCGGGTGGACGCCGTCACCATCTGCGGAACGGACCTGCACATCCTCAAAGGCGACGTTCCCGAGGTGCGCCCCGGCACGGTGCTGGGGCACGAGGCGGTCGGTGAGGTCGTCGACATCGGCGGTGACGTGGGCAGCGTGCGGCCGGGAGACCGGGTCCTGGTCTCCTGCATCACCGCCTGCGGCCGCTGCCGCTACTGCCGCGAGAGCATGTACGGCCAGTGCCGGGGCGGCGGAGGCTGGATCCTGGGCCACCTGATCGACGGCACCCAGGCCGAGTACGTCCGTGTGCCGTACGCCGACCTGTCCGTGCACCCCCTGCCCAGCGCCCTGGACAGCAAGGACGCCGTGCTGCTGGCCGACATCTTCCCGACCGGGTACGAGGTGGGCGTGCTCAACGGACACGTCCGGCCCGGGGACACCGTCGCCGTCGTGGGCGCCGGCCCCATCGGGCTCGCGGCCATCGCGACCGCCCGGCTGTTCGCTCCGGAGCGGATCGTCGCCGTGGATCCGGCCGCCGCGCGGCTGGACGCGGCCAAGCGGCTGGGCGCGGACGCGGTGGCGGACGCCCGGGAAGGCCCCGAGCTGCTGGTCTCGGACCTCACCGACGGGCTGGGCGCCGATGTGGTCGTCGAGGCCGTGGGCGTCCCGGAGACGTTCGAGCTGTGCACGCGCATGGTGCGGCCGGGCGGGCACGTGGCCAACGTCGGCGTGCACGGGAAGCCCGCGGCCCTGCACCTGGAAGACCTGTGGATCAAGAACGTCACCATCACCACGGGCCTGGTGGACACGTACTCCACCCCCACGCTGCTCCGGATGGCCGCCGCCGGGCGGCTGCCCACCGGGCAGTTGGTCACGCACATCTTCCCGCTGACCCGCATGGAGGAGGCGTACGACGTCTTCGGCCGGGCCGCGGACACCGGTGCGCTCAAGGTCGTGCTGGGCGAGGAGCAGCACGAGGAGATGGTCCCCGTGAGGGCGGCCTGACGAAGGAGAGAGGTGAAGGGCCATGACCGAACAGGCCTCGTCGCACGCTGTGCAAGGGCGCCCGATGGGCGATCTCGGGCGGCGGATCACTCAGCGCCGTACGGAACTCGGCCTGACCCGGCAGGAGACGGCCACTCGGGCGGGCATGGCTCCGGCCTACGTCCAGTACCTGGAGGAGCGGCCGGCCGCGGACCCGGGCGCGGGCACGCTGCTCCGGCTGGCAGGCGCGTTGCAGACCACGGTGTGGCACCTGACCGGCGGCGACGTCGAGCTGCCGCCCGGCCTCGGCCGGGCTTCCCGAACCCCCCGGTTCACGGAGCTGACCGAGGCGGAGTGCCGCTCCCTGCTCTCGACGCACGGCGTGGGACGTCTCGCCGTGGCCACGGCCTCCGGACCGGTCGTCGTGCCGGTCAACTACAGCGTCGTCGACGGTGAGATCGTGTTCCGCACCGATCCGGGAACAGCACCCGCGGAAGCGGCCGGTCATCGGGTCGCCTTCGAGGTCGACCGTATCGACGAGGCGTTCAGCGAGGGCTGGAGCGTGCTGGCACGCGGCCCCGCCAGGGCTGTGACGGATCCGGACGAGGCGGCCCGCCTCGAGAAGCAGGTGTTCAGCACGCCGTGGGCCGGTGGCCGGCGCGAGCTGTGGCTGTGCATCGAGCCCGTCGGCGTCACCGGGCGCCGGATCACGGTCTGACCCGAGAGGGCCGACGAGGAGACGAGGACGGGGCAGGCCGTGACACATCGCTCATGCCGGGCTCCCGCTGCCGTACGGGGCGTACAGATCGAGCAACCGGACTCGCGACGCATGCAGCCGGTCGGCGACCGCGCGGCCGACCCAGACCGCGATCGCGCGGCCGAACCCGGCGTCCTGGGCGCACATCGCCCGCACGGCTTCCGCGTCGAACTCGAAGGCCCGCACCGGGCTCATCGCCTCTCCGCCCAGGTGCCACACGTGCGGCGGGAAGTGCCACGACCAGCCGACGAGTTCGCCCTGCCCCAGGGAGGCGACGACAGCGGCCCGCCGGCCCGGGACATGGAGGTCGAGCGCGACGGTCCCCGTCCGCACGATCCAGAACCGGTCGGCACGCCGGCCTTCCTCGAAAAGGCGTGCACCCGCGTCGAAGGACACCTCGCGGGCGATGCGCATCAGCCGTTCGCGCTGCGCGGCCGGGAGAGCCACGGCCAGGTTGGTGGTGGAGGTCATCGCTCCGACTCCCTTCGGCCGTCCTGCGGGGGGTTTACTGATTACAGGGTGTGCCGGACCGCCGCGGGCCACCACGGGCCGCCCGGACCTGGCCGGGGGCCGGTCGGCCCCTCGCGTGCGGCCTCCGCGGGTGCGACGGTGAGAGTGGATCTGCCGGCTGCCCACTGACGAGGCGGTGGGAACGATGACCATGGAACTGCCCCTGATCGTGGGTGTCGACGGATCGGACGGCAGCCTGCCGGCGGTCGACTGGGCGGTGGACGAAGCCGCCCTGCACGGTCTTCCGGTGCGGCTGGTCCATGCGTCCCTCTGGGAGCGGTACGAGGGCATCACACCGGCCGTCGGTCCGGACCGCCCGGCAGGGCAGGTGCCGGCCGACCACATCGTCGCCTCCGCCGCGGAGCGTGCCGGGCGGCGCAACCCCGACGTGAAGGTGTCCACCGACGTCCTCCTGGCCGAAGCGGCGGACTCGCTCCTGCACGAGGGCAACAACGCCACCGCCCTGATCACCGGATCGCGAGGCCGCGGCGGCCTGAAGGGAATGCTGCTCGGCTCCGTGGGCCTGGCGGTCGCGGCCCGCGCCCACTGTCCGGTCGTCGTGGTACGGGGCGACAAGGCCGGGCTCGCCGGTACCCACGAGCGGATCCTTCTCGGCGCCGGAGACCCCGCGACGAGCGCGGAAGCCGTCCGGTTCGCCTTCCGTGAGGCCGAGGCCCGAGGGTGCGCGCTCGACGTGGTCCGGGCCTGGCGCTGCCCCGCACAGGAGGCCGACGACACGGCCGCGCTGGCCGAGGCACCCGACCGGTACCACGAGGAGCGGGCCCGCACCGAGCTCGTTGAACTGCTCCGTGACGCGATGGCCGAACACCCGGGCGTCCGGGTGCGCCGTACGACGCCGGAGGGCCCCGCCCGCAAGGTGCTGGTGCACCTGTCGGCCGCGGCCGACCTCGTGATCGTCGGAGCGCAGCGCCGGCAGGGCCACTTCGGGCTCCAGCTCGGCAGGGTGGCCCACACACTGCTGCACCATGCCCGGTGCCCCGTGGCGGTCGTGCCTCAGCGGGTCTGAGCGCGCCCGCGCCGAAGAGCGCGGCGGGCCCGGCGAGGCGAGAATGGGAGAGCGTCGGGCCTCGCCGCCCTTTTCGCAGAGGAGACAGCCTCGTGACGGACCGGACGCGGGAGCACGACGGGACCTGGGAATACGAGGGCTACCGTCCTGGGGACGAGCGGCTGAGGGAGTCGCTGTGCACCCTGGGCAACGGCTACTTCGCCACCCGCGGGGCGCTGCCCGAATGCGCGGCGGACGACATCCACTATCCGGGCACGTACATCGCCGGCTGCTACAACCGGCTCGCCTCCGAGGTCTCGGGACGCCAGGTCGAGAACGAGGACCTGGTCAACGTCCCCGACTGGCTCCCGCTGCGCTTCCGGCTCGCGGACGGGGAGTGGCTCACCCCCGATACGGGGACCGTTCTGGAACACGGTCAGGCCCTCCACCTGGACTCGGGAGTGCTGGAGCGCCGCACCCGGTACGCCCTCGGTGAGGGGCACGCGCTGTCCGTACGGCAGCAGCGACTGGTGCACATGGCCGATCCGCACCTCGCGGCGCTGCGCACCGAGTTCACCGCCGAGGGCTTCACCGGCGAGCTGGAGGTCGAGGCGGCGCTCGACGGCGGCGTCACCAATGCCGGGGTGCCGCGCTACCGGGACCTGGACGGTCGCCACCTGACCCATGTGCACACCGGTACGGCGACGCCCGGCACGGTGTGGCTGCGCTGCCGGACCCGCTCCTCGGACATCCGCATCGGCATGGCCTGCCGGCTGACGGCCGGGGCACCGGTCACGGACGCGCACGAACCGTCGCGCGCCGTTCAGCGCCTCGTGCCGGCCCTGACGCCCGGCCGCACCGCCACCGTCGACAAGACCATCGCCCTGCACACCTCGCGCGACCCCGCGATCAGTGACCCGCTTCGGGCAACGGTGGACCGGGTGAGCGCGGCACCGGGTTTCGACGACCTCCTGGCATCCCACCGCACCGCCTGGAACCAACTGTGGCGCCGGGCCGAACTCGACGTCCCCGGGGAAGCGGGCCAGATCCTGCGCCTGCACCTGTTCCACGTGCTCCAGACCCTCTCCCCGCACACCGCCGACCTGGACGTGGGCGTCGCGGCCCGCGGACTGCACGGCGAGGCCTACCGCGGGCACGTCTTCTGGGACGAGTTGTTCGTGCTGCCGTATCTGAACCTGCACTTCCCCGAGGTGTCCCGCGCCCTGCTCCGCTACCGCCACCGGCGCCTGGACCGGGCCCGCGTCGCGGCTCGAGCCATCGGCCGGCGTGGCGCGCTGTATCCGTGGCAGAGCGGCAGCGACGGACGCGAGGAGACCCAGCAACTGCACCTCAACCCGCGCTCGGGCCGCTGGCTGCCCGACCACACCCACCTTCAGCACCACGTCGGATCGGCGATCGCCTACAACGTGTGGCAGTACTGCGAGGCGAGCGGAGACGCCGAGTTCCTGCACACCAAGGGCGCCGAGATGCTGCTGCACATCGCGCGCTTCTGGGCCGACTCGGCTGCCTGGGACGAGCACCTCGGACGGCACCGCATCCGGGGCGTGGTCGGCCCCGACGAGTACCACGAGGCCTACCCCGGCGCCGAGAGGCCCGGCCTGGACGACAACGCGTACACCAATGTCATGGCCGCCTGGGTCCTCACCCGCACCCTGGAGGTGCTGCGCACGCTGCCTGAACCCCGCCGCCGTGAACTCGTCGAACGCACAGCTCTGGACGACAGCGAACCGGACCGCTGGGAGGACGTCTCGCGGACCCTTCACGTGCCCTTCCACGACGGAGTCATCAGCCAGTTCGAGGGCTACGGCGACCTGCCGGAACTCGACTGGGACGACTATCGCAAGCGCTACGACGACATCCGGCGCCTGGACCGGATCCTGGAGGCGGAGGGGGACACGGTCAATCGCTACAAGGCGTCGAAGCAGGCCGATGTGCTCATGCTCGGCTATCTCTTCTCGCCGGCCGAACTCCAGGGGCTCTTCGGCCGGTTGGGCCACGCGCTGGACGAGGGAACCTGGCGGCGGACGGTCGACTACTACCTGGGCCGCACCAGTCACGGCTCCACCCTCAGCGGCCTGGTCCACGGCTGGGTCCTGGCCCGTTGCCGACGCGCCGAGGCATGGACGTTCTGCCAGGAAGCTCTGCGCGGCGACATCGCCGACCTGCAGGGCGGCACCACCGGCGAGGGCATCCACCTGGGCGCCATGGCCGGCACCCTCGACCTCGTCCAGCGAGGTCTGACCGGCCTGGAGACCCGCTCCGGAGCGCTGTGGCTGGACCCCGTTCCGCTGCCCGAGCTGTCCTCGTACGGCTTCTCCATCAGCTACCAGGGCCACTGGGGCATCAAGCTGCGGCTGACGAGCGGACAACTGGAGATCGCCGTGCCGCCGTCCGACCTGATGCCGATCGACATCGAGCTGCCCGACCGCGCGGTCAGCGTCCAGCCGGGAGAAACGTGCCGGCTCTTCCTTGCGGACTGATCGACCAGGCACAGCCCGGGGCCGAGTGCTTCGGGCAGCGGCCGAGTCGCGGTCAGGAGCCGACGATCCGGCGCACGTTCTCCGCGGCCCCGCAGCCTTCCTTCAGCCGGCGCTCCCGTTCCGCCAGGAACGCCCCGCCCAGTTCCTCCCGGCGGTCCATGGCGACGTTCTCGCGGGCTCCGTTGAGGATGGTGCGCTCTTCCTCGTCGGTGTGGTGGGTGATGGCCTTCACGAGCTCTTCCAGCTTCTCGTCCCACTCGGCGGAGCCGACCTCGTCGACCTCCAGGAGTTCGAGGAGCGCCTTGTTGCCCTCCTTGTGCTCCTCCTCGCCGTGTTCGAGCTCGTCGTCGTCGATCTTCTTGTAGCGCTTGAGGGCGGGGTACACCTTCGACTCCTCCGCCAGCGCGTGTGCGATCAGCAGGTCGGCGAACTCCCGCAGGGCGGCCGCCCGGTCGGCTTCGACGCTGCGCATCAGATGGAAGAGATCCTCCATCCTTCTGTGGTCCTGGAGGATGAGTTCGACGACGTCTCGTGTCTCGGCCATGGGCGGGCATCACTTCCGTACGAAGGAACCTTGCCGGACCCGACTACCCCCGCCCGCCGCGTTCAGCCGCGCGGCGGCTCCGTCAGCCGGGCCAGCAGGCCGGCGACCAGGGCCGTCTGGGCGGGCACCGTGTCGGGGTGGATGAACTCGCCCTGGGCGTGGGCACCGTCGCCGATCGCGCCCATGCCGCACAGGACCGGCAGGCCGAGGGCCGCGACGAAATTGGCGTCGCTGGCACCGCCGACGGCGGCGGTGGGAAGGTCGGCGCGGCCCTGTGCGCGGGCGACGTCGCGGGCGAGGGCGAGGAGCGGGGCGGAGGCGGCGTTCAAGGTCATGGGCGGCCGGTTCCAGGCATGGTCGACCTCGATGCGTACACGGGGGTCGCTGACCTCGATGGCGGCGAACTCGGCGTCCACGCGGTCCTGTTCGGGCTCGCTGCTGACCCGGATGTCGACGCTGGCGGTGGCCCGACCGGCGACGACGTTGGTGGCCGAGCCGCCGCTGATCAGGCCGGTGTTGATGGTCGTGCCCTTCTCGGGGCGGGCGATCCTCTCCGCGGCGAGGACGAACTCGGACAGCGCGGTGATCGCGCTCGCCCCGTTCTGCGGCGCAAGACCGGCGTGCGCCTCGACCCCGGTGGCGGTGACCTTGAAGATCCCGGAGCCCTTGCGGGCGGTCTTGACCGCGCCGTGGGCGGTGGGCTCCAGGACCAGCGTGGCGTCGGCCTTCCGGGCGGTCTCCTCGATCACCGGGCGGGAGGAGAGGGAGCCGATCTCCTCGTCGCCGTTGAAGAGGAAGGTGACGGTGGGCAGGGGCGTTCCGGTCTCGCGGGCCAGCTTCAGGGCCCAGATGCCCTGCGCCAGGCCGGTCTTCATGTCGAAGATGCCGGGCCCGCTGAGCTTCCCCCGGCCGTCGGGTCCGGCCGGCGGCTGCTCCCATCCGGCGAGCGTCCCGGTCGGCCACACGGTGTCGTAGTGGCCGACGAGGGCGACGTGCCCGGGCCCGGTGCCGTGGTACGTCAGGGTGAGGGTGTCACCGCACTCGCCGCCGTCGTACCGCTGCTCGCGGTCGGGCTTCCCCAGCCTGTGGACGGCCAGTTCGCGCAGGAGGTCCAGGCCCGCGGCGAGCCCCGGCAGGTCGTGGCTTCCGGTCTCCTGACGGACGAGGGCGAGGATGTCGGTGACGATCTCCGACGAGACCTCCTGGGCGCGGGCGGTGACGGCGGCGGGTGCGGGTGACGATGTGGTCATGACCGGCTTTCTCGTGTCTGTCGCACGTCTCGTACGACGGTGTCGTGCGGGCTGCCGAAGGGGCGGGTCAGCCGACGCCGAAGGGGATGCCGAGCAGGTACCAGGCCACGAAGAAGGCGACCCAGACGATCCAGACGACGGCGGCGATGGGGATGGTGAAGGAGGCCAGCGTGCCGATGCCGGCGGACTTCTTGTGCTGCTGGATGAAGCCGAGGCACATGGCGAAGTAGGGGCTCATCGGGGTGACGCAGTTGGTGACGGAGTCGGCGACCCGGTAGACGGCCTGCGTGGTCTCGGGCTTGATGCCGATCAGCATCAGCATCGGGATGAGCACCGGGGCGGCCAGCGCCCACAGGGCGGAGCCGCTGGTGATGACCAGGTTCATGAAGGTGATCAGTACGGCGATGCCGACCAGCACGGTCCAGCCGCCGAGGTGCATGTCCTTCAGCGTCTCGGCGCCCTCGATGGCGATGACGTTGCCGATGTTCGTCCACTTGAAGTACGCGAGGAACTGGGAGATCGCGAAGAACAGGACGAGGATCGGGGCGAAGGCGCGGGTGCCCTCGACCAGCGCGTCGACGATGTCGTTCGCCGCGCGGAAGGTTCCCGTCATACGGCCGTAGACGCAGCCGAGCAGGGAGAAGAACAGGAACAGCACGATCGACATGCCGGAGATCACCGGGGACTCGACGAGGGAGCCGTGTGCGCCGCGCAGCGGAGAGTTCGCCGGGATCATGGCCGCCGCCAGGACCGCCATGAAGCCGAGCGCCGTCAGGCCGGTCGTCCGCAGGGCGCGGCGCTGCTCCGGGGTGACCTCGATCGCCTTCAGTTCCTCGGCGGTCAGCGCCTTGACCGGATCGTCGGGGTCCAGGTCCGAGCGCTTGGCGATGACCTTCTCGACGACGAGCGTGATGACCAGGGCGACCAGGACGGACGAGGCGAGGCCGAAGAAGTAGTTCGCCACCGGGGTGACGACGTAGTCGGGGTCGATGGTGTGGGCGGCGGCCGTCGAGATCGACGACAGCAGCACGTCGGTCGTGGTGAGGGACGGTGAGGCGTCGTAGCCGGCGGAGATGGAGACGTAGGCGACGATGCAGCCCAGGACGGGGCTGCGGCCGGCCGCGCGGAAGATGAGCGCGCCCAGCGGGATGAGCGTGACGTACGCGGCGTCACCGGCGACATGCGCGACCATCGCCGTCATCGACAGCGCGAAGGTGAGGTACTTGCCCGGCACCCGCGCGACCATGCGGCGCAGCAGGGTCGTGAACAGGCCGCTCGCCTGGGCGACGGCAATGCCGAAGCCGACGATGAGGATGGTGGCCAGCGGCGGGAAGGTCGCGAAGTTCTCGACGGCCCCCTCGACCATCGTCGTCAGCCCCGCCTTGCTGAGCAGGCTCCGCACCTCGATGGTGTCGTGCGTTCCGGGGTGCACGGTGCTGACACCTGCCGCCGCCAGGATCGCGCTGAGGACGATCACGACCCCGGCGAGGATCCAGAACAGCCAGAACGGGTTGGGCAGCTTGTTGCCGACCTTCTCGATCGCCGCGAAGGCGCGGAACGCGGCACGCAGGGCTCTCGAAGGGGGCTCGGTGGGCTGGGGCTCGGTGGCGGTGGCACTCATGGGTACCTCTTCGTGCATTCGGGAGAGGGGGTCCGGGATGCTGCGTGGGGAACAGACGGAAACGCGTGGGGGACGTTTCCGCAAACCATGGCACCAGAGTGAGAGATTCTCTAGCCCCCGCGTGTAACAGTGGGAATAATCGGCAGTGCGCCCGCAGTCTAAGGTGGGGCACCATGACCCGCCCTCTCCTCGACGAGCTCGACCGGCGCCTGATCGGGGCGCTGCACCTGGCGCCCCGGGCCACCTGGGACGACATCGGCGGGATCCTGTCCGCCGACGCCGGCACGCTGAGGCGCCGCTTCGACCGGCTGCACGAGGCCCGGATGATCCGCGTGATCGGGCAGGCCGACTGGGGCGTGCACTCCACCGCGATGCCGATTCACGTGTTTCTGGACATTACCGGCGAAACTCCGCTGGCTGTCCTGGACCGGCTACGTGACCTCCCCCACCTACAGCTCCTGGCGCAGATCTCCGGCGACTATCCCCTCTACGCCGTCGTCCACGCCCCCTCCGAGGCGGCCACCAGCGAGGCGATCGACCGGATGTTCTCGGTCCCCGGCGTACGCCGCGTCAACGCCCTGCCCGCGCTCAGCACCCTGCGCCGGGGCATCACATGGGACCCGCAGTTTCTGACCGGCACCGAGCGGGCCGGCCTGCTGAAGCTGACCGGCGCGCATCCGGAGGGCACCGCGACCGCGACACCCCCCGCCAAGCCCCTCAGCGAGGCCGAGCGCACGATCGTCGCCCTGCTGATCCAGGACGGCCGCGCCTCCGCCGCGAGCGTCGCCCGTGCCGCGGGCCTGGCCACCTCCACCGCGCACCGCGTCGTGCGCCGGGTCCTGGACGAACGCTGGGTCAAGCCGCGCCTGGAGATCGTCTCCGAGTGGCTCGGCTTCGAGACCCCGTTCATGCTGCGCCTGCGCGTCGCCCCCGGCGAGACCCCCGAGGTCATGCGCCGCATCGACCTGCTCCCCCAGACCCGCCTCGTCGCGCATGTCGCCAGCGACATGTCCGTACTCGCCACCGGCCTGGTCGCCGACCGCTCCGCCCTGGCCCGCTTCGTCGACGGCGAGTTGGCGAGGATCCCCGGCATCACCGCGGCCAGCGTGGCCGTCATGCTCGCGGAGCCGCGCCGCTACTGGCTGGACCGGGACCTGGTCACGGGGCTCGGGGAGTTCCGCGCGCCGACTCTGCTGAGGTCGCAGTAGGGCGACGCCATGCGCCGCCCGGCCACCCTCGTTAATGTTGACAAGTAGGAAAAAAGCGCCAAAAAGCGCTGGTTCCTCGTCCGTGGGAGAAGCGATGGGCAGCTATGTGAACCTGGCCTACGACTACCCGGTCCTCGGGGCCTTCTGGACGATCATGTGGATCTTCCTGTGGGTCATGTGGATCTTCCTGCTGTTCCGCGTCATCGTCGACATCTTCCGTGACGACGCCCTGAGCGGCTGGGCCAAGAC
>NZ_JBHUQX010000039.1:0-33839 GCF_042674225.1 Streptomyces sp. NPDC056948 | reverse complement strand
CTCCAGGCGGCGCCGTATCCGCACGGCGCGCTCACTCGCGCCTCCGGCGCCCGCTGCCTCAGTGGCTGAGGTCGGCGGGCCCTCCTGGACACTCGTCATCCCACTTTTTCCTTCCAAGGCACGAGAGAGGGAGCGGCGTCAGTTATCAGTGAGCATGCCCTCGCGCAGGCGTGCCAACAGGCGCGAGATGAGGCGGGAGACGTGCATCTGGGAGACGCCGAGGCGCTCGCCGATGTCTTTCTGGGTCAGCTCGTCCACGAACCGCCAGTGGATGATCTGCCGGTCGCGCTCCTCCAGTTCGGCAATCATCGGTGCCAGCGCGTGGAAGTCCTCGACCAGCGCAAGTGCGGCGTCGTCGGTGCCGATGAAGTCCGCGAGCACGGCCTCGCCGTCCTCGCTGCCGTTGATGGCAGCGTCCAGGGACGACGAGTTGTAGCCGTTGGACGCCAGACGCGCCTCCACGACCTCGTCCTCCGGGAGGCTCATCAGTTCGGACAGTTCCTTGGTGGTGGGGTTGCGGCCGAGCCGACTGCGCAGTTCCTCGGTGGCCCGGGCCAGCTGCATACGTGCTTCCTGCAAGCGCCGGGGCACGTGCACGGCCCAGGAGGTGTCACGGAAGAACCGCTTGATCTCGCCGACGATGTAGGGCACGGCGAAGGAGGTGAACTCGACCTCGCGAGTCAGTTCGAACCGGTCGATGGCCTTGATCAGGCCGATCATGCCGACCTGGACGATGTCCTCCATCTCCTCCGGCCCGCGGCTGCGGAACCGGCCGGCCGCGAAGCGGACCAGGGACATGTTCATCTCGATGACCGTGTTGCGCGCGTACTGGTACTCGGGCGTGCCCTCCTCCAGCGTCGCGAGCCGGTCGAAGAACAGCCGGGACAGCTCCCGCGCGTCCTTGGGCGTCACCTTCGACGGATCCGCTATGTCCGGCAACCCGGTGGTGCGCTCAGCAGTCTCCACGGTCGTCGTTGTCACGTCTTCCCTCCCGGTGAACCCGCCATGTGCCCGTCGGCTCGCGCCGACGTAGCTGCGGTTGCCCTGTCCGTCGCCGTGCATGCCCCCCCTTCTTGCGGATCGTCGGGACCGCTTGGTCGTCGTCGATGTCCTGGCCGCCGGTGAAGGCGTTGCCCACGGCGCGGTTGCCGGCTTGGACGCCGTGCCGAGCCTTCTTCTCCGCCCGGGACGACCCGGCATAAAAGCCATCGCGCATGGCGCCGCACCCCTGGGGCAACCGACAGACACGTCTCACGTTCAGGAGTCTCAATATGATGATCGTCGGAATCGTCGCTGTGTGCGTCGTACTCGCGATTCTTGCTTTCCTCGTGCCGCGCCTGTCCCGCCATCCACAACGCGGTACCCAGCGCACGCTCGGCGCCGGTTCACGGGCCGGCGGGAAGGCTCCCGGTGTCCTGGGTCGCGCTCTCAGCAAGCCCTTCCGCAGCGGTTCCAAGGCTGTCGGTCGCAGCGGTTCGGCTGGTCGACGGGCCCGTGGCCGCATGCCGTTCTGACCGGCGCGGTGTTTCGTCGTGAGCATTACCAGAAGGAAGGGTCCATCACCCTCACCTGGAGGGACGGCGCTGGCCGCGCGTCGACTTCCATAATGGAAGAAAATGGTCGAAAGCATACGCCAAGACCGCGGAGGCGTGGCGATGGGCGGCAATGCCGAGAACGACGAGGGCTCCGTCGAGGAGTACGACGACGAGCACGGTGACGAACTCGACGCTGAGGAAAGTGACGAGTACGCCGATCCCGAGGCTTACGACGAGGAGGACGCAGCCGGTGAGAGTCCTGATGTCTTCCTCGACGTTCCGATCCTGAAGGTCGACGAGATCGACCTGGACGTCGAGGACCTGCGGGCGCATGTCTCGCTGCAGGCCGAGGTGCTGGATCTGCTCAAACTGAACGTGGGCGCCGACGTCGCGCTCGGCCGGGTGCACCTGGGCATCTCGGGCGTCGAGGCCCAAGCCCAGCTCAAGGTGCGTCTCCACCACGTCGCAAAGATCATCGACCGCGTGCTCACCACGCTCGACCGCAACCCGGAGATCCTGCACGAGCTGGCGCGTGGAGTCGGGTCCGCCGTGCAGGATGTCGGCGGCGGAGCCGGTCAGGCCGTGGGGGAGGTGGGTACGGGCGCCGGAAGGGCCGTCCAGGAGGTCGGCCAGGGTGCGGGGACCGCCGTCCGGGACGTGGGCCAGGGCGCCGGAGCCGCCGTACAGGATGTGGGGCAGGGCGCCGGAGCCGCCGTACAGGATGTGGGGCAGGGCGCCGGAGCCGCCGTACAGGACGTGGGCCGGGGGGTCGGATCCGTGGCGCAGGATGTCGGTCAGGGAGCCGGGAGGGCCGTTCAGGACGTGGGCGGTGGTGCCGGGCGCGCGGTGGAGGACGTCGGTCATGAGGCGAGCCGGACCGTCGGAAGCGCCGGCGAGGTGGTGGGCGGCACCGCCGGGAGCGTGGCCGAACAGGCCGCGGGCGAGACGGAAGCGGCAGGCGAGACGGCACGGGAAGGCGGCCACGCCGTCGCGGACGCCGCGGAGACGGCGAAAGCCACCGCGGAAGGGGCCGAACCGGCCGAGCCGCGTGCGGCGCCCAAGGGCGCGGACGGAGAGCGGGGGCGAGCCGGCCGGAGCCAAGGCGGCACCCGCACGCGCCGGGTGCGCGGGGAGGACGGGAAGCTGCCACCGAGGTCCAGTCGCCGTCATGCCACCAGGAAGCCTGAGGAGCCGCCCTGAACGCGAGGCGCGGGAACCCGGAGCCCGGCAGGGGACATCTTGTTCCGGTCGACGGTCCACGCCGAACGGCTCCGCTTCACGCAGGAACCCCGGACAGCCGTCCGCTTCCCCGGCACCAGGAAGCGAGAGTCGACGAGCCACAGCGTCCGCACCCACCTACCGGACCCGGTCATCCCTGGTCAGGAATACCAGGACGTCACCGTCGCCTACCACCTTGCGACACGCCTCACCAGAGAGCGAGCACCCCGCCGGCCACCCTGACCAGGTCCGCCATGGATTCCGGAGTCACCCCGCTCCACGGGCAGGTGGCGGAATGTCAGGTACCGCGACGGGACGGAGCACCATCAGAGAGTCTTCCTGGCGGGCCACCATCGCAAAGGAGAACCTGTCGATTTCCAAGCAGAGCTCGACATCGTCAGGGTGGAATCCGCTCCGCAGCCCGCCGGCGAGGTCTGCCGCGGCGCGAGAAGTCCTGGCTCGGTGGAGATACGGGGCCGCCTCTGTCTCGCCTCCGGTCATGCACTGACCAATGTATTCGGCGCAGGCCAGGTCCTCGTCTGCCTGGCCTCCCTCGCCGGTGACAACGAAGGTCACCGGACCGGAATCCTTGTTCCGCAGGAACCGCGCGGTCGGGCCGGCCACCACGAAGCTCGCGCACAGGACCAGCGGCGCGTCGGCGACGGCCAGCGCGCCCACGGTTCCTGCCGTCGTCTTCTGCACCAGCGTGCGGCCGGCGAAGTCGCATGACCTGAGCAAGCCGGGTGAGTTCACCGCGTCGAAGCCCGCCGCTGGAGCTCCGTCCTTCAGAGCCAGCCAACCCGAGTGGCTCTCCTTCAAGGCGAGTGCCTCACTCTCCGTTTCGGCCAGGACGATCCTCTCGACGCCACGCGAGAAGGCCCAGGCAGCCACGGTGAAGGCACGCATGACGTCGATGACGACTGCAACACGGGGAACGTCGGTCAACTCCGGGATGCCGACGAAGTGATGATCCATCGCACCATTCTGCCGCTCCGCGCGCAGAGCGTTTACAGCCAACCGTTGCGCTTGAAGCCGCGGTGGATGACGAAGCAGGCGATGGCGATGACGGTGAGGGCAAGGGGGTAGCCGAAGCGCCAGCGCAGTTCGGGCATGTGGTCGAAGTTCATGCCGTAGACGCCGCACACCATGGTGGGTACGGCGATGATCGCGGCCCAAGCGGTGATCTTGCGCATGTCCTCGTTCTGGGCGACGGTGACCTGCGCGAGGTGGGCCTGGAGGATGGAGTCGAGCAGGGCGTCGAAGGAGTTGATCTGCTCGGTGACGCGGGTGAGGTGGTCGGCGACGTCCCGGAAGTACGCCTGTATCTCCTTGTCGAGGCAGCCACGGGGTTCGGTGGCGAGCCGGTCCAGGGGGCGAGCGAGCGGGACGACGGCCCGCTTCAGTTCGAGGAGTTCCCGCTTGAGCTGGTAGATCCGGCCGGCGTCGGCGTTGCGGGGACTGCGCGGGGAGAAGACGTCGGTCTCGACCTGGTCGATGTCGTTCTGGACGGCGTCGGCGACCGTGACGTAGTCGTCGACGACATGGTCGGCGATGGCGTGCAGCACGGCGGAGGGACCATGGGCCAGTTGCCGGGGATCGGCTTCGAGATCCTCGCGCAGGGGGCCGAGGGAGCCGTGGCGGCCATGGCGGACCGTGACGACGAAGTCGGGGCCGGTGAAGACCATGATCTCGCCGGTGTTGACGACCTCGCTGGTGGAGGTCAGCTCGGCGTGCTCGACATAGGTGACGGTCTTGAAGACGGCGAAGAGGACGTCGCCGTACTGCTCGACCTTGGGACGCTGGTGGGCGTGGACGGCGTCCTCGACGGCGAGCGGGTGCAGGCCGAACAGTTCCGCGATGCCGGCGATCTCCGCCTCGCCCGGTTCGTGCAGGCCCAGCCAGACGAAGCTGCCCCGGTGCTTGCGGACCTGCCGGAGGGCGTCCTCCACCGAGTCCGTTCCGGGCCCGCGGAGACCGTCGCGGTAGACGACGCAGTTGACCACCGTCGAGCCGAGCGGCGAGCGGGCCGGGTGGCTGAGGTCCACGCGGCGGCGACTGCGCCGCGCCAGGTTCGCGACTTTGCGCAGGTTGCCGACCATCGACATGCGGGCTTCTCCTTCACCGAACCGTCGGGATCCGGACAGTGTGCCAAAGAGCGATATGGCGAAGGTCAGAGCCAGCGCTTCTTGCGGAAGACCAGGTAGACGAGGGTGACCAGGGCCGCGGTGGTGATCACCATCGCCGGGTAGCCGAACAGCCATCCCAGCTCGGGCATGTGGTCGAAGTTCATGCCGTAGACGGCCGCTGTCGCGACGGGGATGGCGATCAGGGCGGCGGCCGCGCTGATGCGGCGCACGTCGTGGTTCTGCTGGACGCTCGTCTGGGCGAGGGCCATGGTCAGGGCGTTGTCGACGAGTTCGGTGAGCACGGTGACCCGTTCGGCGGCCTGGGCGAGGTGGTCGGCGACGTCACGGAAGTACGCGGCCAGCTCCCGGTCCACGCCGGGGACGCGGCGCTCGGCGAGATCGCCCAAGGGCTGGGCCAGCGGCGCGACGGTGCGACGGAGTTCGAGGAGCTCGCGTTTGAGCTGGTAGACGCGGCCGACGTCGTGTCTGGCGTCCGGGGAGAAGGCGTCGAACTCGACCTGGTCGGCGTCCGCCTCCAGGGCGGCGACGACGTCGAGGTACTGATCGACGACCGTGTCCGCGATCGCGTGCAGCACCGCGACCGGGCCGTGGGCCAGCCGCCCGGGGTCGGCTTCCAGGCTGGTGCGGACACCGCTCAGGTGCCGGGCGGGGTCGTGGCGTACGACGACGATGAAGTCGCGGCCGACGAAGGCCATGATCTCGCCGGTGCCGACGATGTCGGTGGTGGGCGTCAGCTCCTCGTGTTCGAGGTAGACCGCGGTGCGCAGGACGAGGAAGAGGGTGTCGTCGTAGCGCTCCAGCTTGGGTCGCTGGTGGGCGTTGAGGGCGTCCTCGACGGCGAGCGGGTGCAGGCCGAAGGCCCGGGCGACGATCTGGAGCTGGTCGGCAGTCGGGGCGTGCAGGCCGATCCAGACGAATCCGCCAGGGGTGGTGCGGGTGGCGTCCATGGCCTCGTCCAACGGCAGCCGTCCGGGCCTGCGGCGCCCGTACTCGTACAGGGCACAGTCGACGACGGGGATCTCTTGCCGAGGCGTGTCGTGGGCCGTCATGGCTCACCTCCTTGCGGGACGCGGGTGTCGCGCGTGCCGCGATTCCCACGATTGCACGGAAGCGCACGCAGCGTCATGGGACGTGGAGCGGGCCGAGCGGTCGGTGGGGGTGCTCAAGGCGGTCGCCGACCTCTCGCGCCACCCGATGCCATGGGGGGTGTGAGGGCCGGCGAGGGAAGAGCGCGGAGAGGGGCGAGCACCTCCGGGCGAGGGCCGGGCCCAGGCTCGCCCGGAGGTGGTGTGTGGGGGGGGCGCCGTGCGGGCTACAGGCCCACGTCCCGGCTGCGGATGTCGTCCAGGGACTCCCGGCGTACGAGGAGCCGGGCGCGGCCGTCCCGGACGGCGGTCACCGGCGGGCGGCCGACCAGGTTGTAGCCGCTCGCCATCGACAGGTGGTAGGCGCCTGCGACGGGGACGGCGAGGAGGTCCCCGGGGCGTACATCGTCGGGCAGAGGGACGTCGGCGGCGATCACGTCACCGGCCTCGCAGTGCCGGCCGACGACGGTCACCAGGGCCGGGGACGCACTGCCGCGTCGGCCGATCAGGCGGGGCGCGTACCGCTCCCCGTACAGCGCCGGCCGGGGGTTGTCGCTCATGCCGCCGTCGACGGCCACGAAGGTGTGGCCTCCGGTGCGCTTGACGGACAGGACGTGGTACAGCGCGATGCCCGCCGGGCCGGCGATGGCCCGCCCCGGCTCGATGATCAGGCGCGGCACGGTGAGGCCGGCCGACGCGCATGCCTCGGTCAGCTCCGCGCGGACCTTGCGGGCCAGGGTGGTGAGGTCGAGGGCCTCGTCGCCGGGGCGGTAGGCGATGCCGTGGCCGCCGCCGAGGTCGAGCTCGGGCAGGACCAAACCGTGCTGCTCGTACAGCCGGGCCATCAGCCCCACCATGCGGCGCACGGCGGAAAGGTAGGGCTTGACGCTGGTGATCTGCGAGCCCAGATGGCAGTGCAGACCGGTCAGTTCGAGCTGGGGCTGGTCGAGGATGCGGGCGATGGCGTGCTGGGCGTAGCCGTCGGAGATCGACAGGCCGAACTTCTGGTCGTCCGTGCCGGTGCGGATCTTGGCGTGGCCGCCGGCGCTGATGCCGGGCACGACGCGGACCATGACCTTCTGGTGGCCGTCGGGTCCGACCGCGGCCGCCAGCCGGGCGATCTCCGAGGGGCTGTCGATGACGATCCGTCCGACGCCGAGGCGCAGTGCGGTGTCCAGGTCGCGCGGGGACTTGGCGTTGCCGTGCAGGACGATCTTCTCGGGCGGGAAGCCTGTGGTGACCGCGAGTTCCAGCTCACCGGCCGAGCAGACGTCCAGGCCCAGGCCTTCCTCCTCCGTCCAGTGGACCATGGCCCGGCACAGGAACGCCTTGGCGGCGTAGAGGACTTCGGCGTCGGGGAAGGCGGTCCGGTAGGTGCGGCAGCGTTCGCGGATCTCGCCCTCGTCCAGGACGTAGACGGGGGTGCCGAAGCGGTCCGCGATCTCCGCGAGCGGTATGCCGCCGACGGTCAGGTCGCCCGGACGGGGTTCGGTGGTGGAGGCGGGCCACACCGACAGGCTGTCAGCGGTGGTAGCGGTGACCGCGGGTTCGTGGACGGTCGTCATCGGGTGATCCCCTCTCCTGCGATCAACAGCGCCAGTGCCGAGACGAGTGCCGCGGCCTCTTGGAGTGGCGGCGCCACGGACTTCGCCGGTGCGCCGGCAGGGGAACGGGCGCCGGTCCGTGCGGGCGCCGGTGCGCAGAGCTGGGGGTCGACCGTGAGGGTGGTGACGCCGAGCGGTGCGGTGAGTGCGCGCAGCGCGGGCTCGGCGAGCCTGATCCACTTCTGGTCGGGGCCGAGCGTCTCGGCCAGGGCGCGCCGGGACGTGAATCCGACGGTCGTGCGCTCACCGAGTGGTGTGCGGAAGAGACGGGCCACGCACCCGCCTGGTCCCGGCCGGACGGGCACGAACAGAGGTCCGGCCGGGAGGCGATCGGAAGGCTCCGGGTCTTCACCGGGCAAGAGTTCTGGCATGGGACGCCTCCTGGAAGGGACCGGCTGACGGACGACCCCGGTGCGGGGATCCGTACCGGGCTCTCCGGTGACGCTATGCCCGGGTCGCCGGGTGCTCCGACCCTTCATGACGGGACGCTGACGGCGATCGGGCCGATGCTGACGCATCCCTGACGCGACGGGCCGGGGCCTGGGAACGCGTCGTCCCAGACGGGCGGGAGGCAAGCGGCTGGGCCGCATACGTGATGCGGACGACGCCGTCTTCGTGCCGCTCCGTCCTGCCCAGTACGCCGAAGACGTCGCGGAGGATGTCCGGTGTCAGGACCTCCAGTACGGGTCCGGCCGCCACCACCTCGCCCTCGTGGAGGACGACGAGGTGGTCGCAGAGCCGGGCGGCGAGGTCGAGGTCGTGGAGGACCGCCAGGGTGGTGATCCCGGTGCTGCGGATGAGGTCCAGGAGTTCGAAACGGGCGCGGATGTCGAGGTGGTTGGTGAGTTCGTCCAGGACCAGGAGACGCGGGCGCTGGGCGAGGGCGCGGGCCAGGAGGACGCGTTGGCGTTCGCCGCCGGAGAGGGTGGCGTAGTCCCGGTCCGCGAAGGGTGCGACGCCGCAGCGGTCGACCGCCTCCGCCACGGCCTGGCGGTCCTCGGTGCCGTCCCGGCCCATGAGGCCGTGGTGGGGCGTCCGGCCCAGGGCGACGATCTCGGTCACGGTCAGGCCGGTGGTGGTGCCGGCGTCCTGGAGCACGGCTGCCGTGCGGCGGGCGGCGGTGCGCGCGGACAGCGTCCAGACGTCGTCGTCCCCCACCCTGACCACGCCGTCGGCCGGGCGCAGTGAGCGGTAGACCGTGCGGAGCAGGGTCGACTTACCACTGCCGTTGGGCCCCACGAGCCCGACGATGTCGCCCTTGGCGGCCTCCAGGTTCACCTCGCGGAGGATCGGCTTGCGGTCCAGGGTGATGTGGAGGTTGTCCACGGTCAGTTTCATACGGTGTCCAGGCCCTTGTCGCGGCGCAGCAGCCACAGGAAGAAGGGGGCGCCGAGCAGGGCGGTGAGGATGCCCAGCGGCAGTTCGTTGGGGCGGTTGACGGTGCGGGAGAGCAGGTCCACGACGACCAGGTAGACGGCTCCGAGGAGTGCGGTCAGGGGCAGCAGCCTGCGGTGGTCGGCGCCCACGGTGAGACGGACCAGGTGGGGGATCATCAGGCCGACGAAGCCGATGCCGCCCGCAACCGCGATGACGGTGCCGGTGAGCAGCGCGCTGATGACCAGCAGGACGGCGCGCAGCCGGTTGACGTCCACGCCGAGCGCGGTGGCGGACTCGTCGCCGGCCAGCAGGGCGTTGAGCCGCCGTCCGAACAGGGTCAGTACGACCGTGCTCGTCAGGACCACGCCCGTGACGGTGGGCAGTTGGTCCCACTGGGCGCCGGCGACACTGCCCAGCATCCAGAACATCACCGTCCGCAACTCGGTGGGCGTGGCCAGCAGTTGGACGAAGCTGGTCATCGACAGCAGGACGTAGCCGACCGCGACTCCGGCCAGGACCAGGCGGGTGGGGGCCAGCCGGCCCCGCCGCTGCCCCAGGGCGAAAACCAGGGCCCCGGCCGCCAGGGCACCGACGAACGCGGCACCCGACACCCCGAGGCCGGCGAGCCCGCCGAGGGCGACACCGCCGAGGGTGATGACCAGTACGGCCCCGAGCGAGGCGCCATAGGAGAAGCCCAGGACGATCGGGTCGGCGAGCGGGTTGGAGACCAGGGTCTGGAGGACCGCCCCGGTGACGGCCAGGCCCGCGCCGACCAGGGCGGCCAGGGCGACGCGGGGAGCCCGGAAGCTCCAGACGATCTGGTCCGTCGCCGGGTCGGCGGTGGCGCCCTGCCCGGTGACGTGGTGCAGGAGGATCCGCCACACGTCGGCCACCGGGATGTTGACCGCTCCGATGCTCACCGCCACCACCATGACGGCGACGAGCACCACCAGCAGGACACCGACGGCGAGAGACAGCCGCAGGCCGTTCAGACCTTGTCGGGGTGCAGCATCTCGGCGATCTTCTCCACGGCCAGATCGTTGCTCGGACCGAGGTACATCGAGTCCGACAGCGCCACGTACTTCTTGTTCTTCGCGGCCGGCCACTGGGGGAACTCCTTCAGCAGTTTCTCGGCGTAGGCCGCCGGGTCGGGGTCGTTGTAGCCGATGACGACCAGGGCGTCGACGTCGGTGGCGGCCACCTTCTCCTTGCTCAGGTCGGCGAAGGAGGTCTTGGAGGCGTTCTCGAAGGCGTTGGAGCCGCCGGCTTCGGCGAGGATGTCGTTGTAGATGCCCTTGGCGACGACCGAGCTGAAGTCGTTGCCGCCCATGGCCATGTTGGAGAACAGGACCATGACCTTGGGCTTCTCCTCCCCCTTCACGTTGGCGGAGACGGCGGCGATGTTCTTCTCCGAGGCGGCGATCAGCTTCTCGGCGCGGTCGCCGACGTGGAAGATCCGGCCCATGTCGCGCAGCAGCGTGTAGCTGTCCGCGATGGTCATCTTGGAGGTGTCCTGGTCGCAGCCCTGCGGGGAGACGTAGGTGCCGGCTCCGACCTGCCCCAACTGCTCGCGGGTGGCGAAGCCGTTCTTCTCGTCGAAGCCGTAGGAGGTCGTGGACAGCACCAGGTCGGGGCGCAGGCCGATCATCGCCTCACGCGGGATGTCGTAGGCGTCGTTGAGTTTGACGTCGCCGTTGGGCAGCGCCTTGATGGCCTTGGCTCGACCGGGGACCTCGGACATGCCGTAGCTCTGCTGGTTGGCGACGATCTTGTCGCCGAGGCCCAGGGCGAGCAGTGCGGAGACCTCGGCGACCGAAGCTCCGTTCATGACGACGACACGGCCGGGCGCCTTGGTGAACTTCTCCGGCACCCCGCAGTTGTCGAGGGTCACGGGGTAGCCGGACTGCGCGGCGGCCGCGGACGCGTTGCCGCCTGTGGCGCCGTCCTTGTCCGTCGAGGAGCCGGCGCATGCCGTGGTGATGAGGCAGAGGGCACCGGCCAGGGCGACGGCGACCGGCCGTTTCGTCGACATGCTTGCTCCTTGGTGCGGGCTGCTCGTGAGCCGTGGTGGGTTCTGGTGCAGTAGTCGGAGGGCGGAGACGTCGAGTTCCCGAAGCCGGTCAACTACTTTGCGGGCACGGCGAGATGGTTGTGTTTCCGGACCGGGGCGGGCAGCGCTCCGGTGGCGACGCAGTGATCGAGGTAGCGGAAGAAGAGGTCCCGGTCGGCTGGCGGGCCGGTGATTCCGCTGCCGCGCAGGCCGCTCACGACGTTGTCGGCGCGGACCCGCCCCAGGCGCAGGTAGGGCTCGGTGGCGGCATGGGAGTCGAAGAAGGCCAGCGTGGTCGCCGCAGCACCGGACGTACGGGGAAGCTCGGCCCGCCACTGGTCCAGAGGCATGCGCCGCAGCGAGTAGCCGTACTCCTCCAGCCAGTCGTAAACATCATCCAGTCGTACGGGGACACTGTCGGCATGGTTGAACACCCTTGCCGCCGCGAGAGGTTGACGCAGCCAGAGGTGGACCAGGGTCTTCGCGACGTGGTCGACCGGCGTCCAGACCTCCTCCTCGAACAGGTCGGGCACGATGCCCGCCGGAACGCCCGCGCGCAGCACGCTCCACAGGAAGTCCCGCTCGTTCACGAACCCGGTGTCGGACGGGCCGACGATGCGGCCCAGCCGATGCACGGTGACCGGTAGGCCACGCTCGGCGGCCTGTTCGAGCAGGCGCTCGGCCGCCCACTTGGACTGCTGGTAGCCGTAGCGCAGTCCGGGGTGGGGCGGGAGGAACGCCTCCGGTACTTCAGGACTGAGGGCGAGGGGCGGGGCGACGGAGAGGGTGGAAACGAAGTGCAAGGGGGTCGACCGTACGGCCGCCATGCGCAACAGGTCCTTCGTGGAGCGGGTGTTGGCGGCGCGGAGGGTGGCGTACTCACGCAGGATGCTGACGGTCGCCGCGTTGTGGAAGATCGCCCCGCAGGTCCGGGAGAGTTCGCCGAACGTCTCTTCGTCCACGCCGAGTCGAGGGCGGGCCAGGTCCGCGCATACCGCCGTGATGCGCTTCTTCGCTGTGTCGGGGAGGTGGATCAAGTGGGTTTCCAGGGCCTGGTGAAGGCGGGCGGTGGCCTCGGCGGCGCTGGGGGCGCGGACCGTGCAGACGACCTCCGCGTCGGTGCCGGTGAGGAGTTCGGCCAGCAGATGTACGCCTACGAAGCCGGTGGCACCGGTGAGCAGGACTCTGTCCGGTGCGCCGACCGTCCGAGGGCCGTCGTCGGGCCGGATGTCCGGGTCGAGGACGGTGTCGGCGAGCAGGGCCTCCGGGAGACCTGGAACGGTTGGCTGCCCCTGCCCATACCCCTCCAGGTACCGGGCCAGCTCGGCCGGGGTCGGATGCTGGAAGAGCCAGGCCACCTTCACCTCGCGGCGCAGTTCGACGCCGAGCCGGTTGGCGACCTGGATGGCTTGGAGCGACTGGGCGCCGAGGTCGAAGACATCGTCCTGTGCGGATACGGCGGCCACGCCGAGCATGTGCTGCCAGACGGCGGCGATGGTGCGCTCCAGCGAGCTGTGGGCCACCGCCGGCTGCTCGCCGGGCGCGGCAAGCGCGCTCCTGTCGATCTTCCCCGAGCTCGTCCGGGGCAGGCGGTCCAGGAATTCGACGGCCGACGGGATCATCGCGGCGGGCAGCACCGCCCGGAGACGGTCCCGGATCAAGGCCACGGCCGGGGCGGGCCCGTCCGGGACGACGTACGCGCTCAACCGCCGTGTTCCGTCGCCCAGCACCTGCCCGACGACAACGGCGTCACGGATTCCCGGATGGGTCACCAGGACACTCTCGACCTCGGCCGGGTGCACCCGGTGTCCGCTGATCTTGAACTCGGCGTCCGCACGGCCCAGATGGCGCAGCTGCCCGTCGTCGCCGATCCGGACCAGGTCACCGGTGCGGTAGGAGCGGGGCGCTCCGGGAAGTCGGTCGAGTGGGGCGAAGCGGGAGGCGTCCGGGACCGGTCCTCCCCGGTAGCCGAGGGCCAGGTTGTCGCCCAGGAGGTGGAGTTCGCCGTCGACTACCGCGGCGCGGGTGCCGGGGAGCGGCAGCCCGATGGGGACGTCCCCCGGGGCGAGCGAGGGGTCGTGGAGGTCGGCGACGGTGGCGACGACGGTGGCCTCGGTCGGGCCGTAGGTGTTCAGCAGCCGGATCGACGTCCCTACGGCCTTGCGCCAACCGTCGACCCGTGCGGGCAGGGCCGGCTCCCCTCCGATGACGACGGTGCGTACCTCGGCCGGCAGGGTCGCGGCACCGGTCGAGAGGGCGTAGGCCAGTTCGTGCCAGTACGCCGTCGGCAGATCGAGGAAGCTGATCCGCAGCCGGGCGCAGGCCTCCAGGAACCCGGGGACCGACTCCGTCATGTCGCCGGTGCGGACCACGAGGGTGGCGCCGGCGCAGAGGGTGAGGAAGAGCTCCTCGACGCTGGTGTCGAAGTGGAGCGGGGCGAACTGCAGGACGCGGTCCCTGCTGTGGAGGCCGTAGCGGTGCGTTGCGCCGGCCACGAAATGTGCCAGGGCACGGTGGCCGATCTCCACTCCCTTGGGGCGGCCGGTGGAACCCGAGGTGTGGATGACGTAGGCGAGGCCGTCCAGCGTCGGTGCCGTCGGCGAAGCGGCTGTGGAGTCGGGGTCCGGCTGGTCGGGTCGCAGAATCGTCCGGTCCGGGAAGTCGCCCGCGTGGGCGCCGGACGTCACCACGAGCGCGGGACGTGCGTCGTCCAGCAACTCGGCCCTGCGCGCCGGGGGCGCCGTCGGATCGAGCGGGCAGTAGGCCGCCCCGGACAGCAGGACACCCAGGACGGCGGTGACGGCCTGGATACCGCGCGGCAGGGCGACGGCCACCAGGTCACCGCGGCCGACCCCGCGAGCGGCCAAGCGGGAGGCGAACTCACAGGCCGCGTCGAAGAGTTGCGCGTAGGTGATGCTGCGCCCGTCATGCTCCACGGCGACGGATCCACCGCTCCGGGCCGCGTGGTCGGCGATCAGGCCGAGGACCGGACGCGCCGGGCCGGGCAGCGGCCCTCCGTCCAGGACCTGGACCGCCTCGCGCGCACGCAGCTCCCCGAGCGCCCGGTCGGGGGCGGCGACGGCCCCTTCGAGCAGGGAAAGCAGCCCCTCCTGGAACGCGGTGAGGTCCGTCTCGTCATAGAGGTCGGGGTTGGCGTCCACGGCGATGCGCAGGCCTCCGCCCTCGGAGCGGTCGTAGACGTTGACGGACAGGTCGTCGACGGGGCCCGCGGAGACGTTGTGGACCGTGCTGCGGTGTCCGGCGAAACGCAGGTCGTATGCGAAGGGCATGATGTTGACGCCGGGCCCGGACAACCGGCGCTGTCCGCCGACGAGTCCGAGGTCGCGTCGCAGGTGTTCATAGCGGTAGCGCTGGTGCGGCAGTCCGGCGCGGAGTTCGGCGGAGACCCGGGCGGCGAGGTCGCGCAGGCTGTCCGAGGCGGTGACGGTGACGCGCAGGGGCAGGATGTTGCGCACCATGCAGGGGACGCGCAGCGAGACGGAGCCGAGCCGTCCCATCGCCGGCAGGCTGAGGACGATCTCCTGGGCTCCGGTCGCGTGGTGCAGGTGGGCCGCGGTCACGGCCAGCAGGATTTCGGACCAGGTGACCTCGAGATCGCGGGCGACGGCGCGCAGGGGCGATGTCCGAGCGGCGTCGAGGTCGACCACCCGGCGGTGGAAGGTGCGCGCGGGCAGGGCCGTACGGCCGGCGGGCGTGGCCACGGGCGGCTTGTCCGCGTAGCGGTCCGTCCAGTAGGCGCGGTCCTGGGCGAAGCGGGGTGACTCGCGGTACGTCCGTTCCTCGTCCCGTACCGAGGCCAGGGTGCCGAAGCCGCTGTCCTCGACCGGCTGACCCGCCGTCAGGGCTGTGTAGACCTGGGCGACCCGGCGGGCGACCAGGGACAGGCCGAAGCCGTCGAGGGCGATGTGGTGGACGCGGTGGTACCAGAGGTACTCCTCCGGTGCGATGCGGAGCAGGGCGTGGCCGAAGAGGGGGCCGCGCGTCAGGTCGACGGGACGGGCCATGTCCTGGTCCATCCAGGCCAGGGCCGCCGCGTACGGGGCTGGCTCGGCCGCGAGGTCCGCCATGTGCGGGCGCCAGTCGACGGCCGGGGCGTCGATCTGCCAGGGGCGGCCCTGGTCGTCGGCGACGAAGGCGACGTTCAGGGCCTCCGTCTCCGCGACCACCTGGTGCAGCGCCGCGTCGAAGGCGGACATGTCCACCGGTCCGTGGATGTGCGCGTACTCGGCGGTGTTGTAGGCGGGACTGTCCGCGTCGAGCTGCTGGCCCGTCCAGATGCCTTCCTGGGCGGGCAGCAACGGGTGGCGCACCGCTGTCACGTGGTTCCTCCCCGAGGTGCGGAGAGCAGTTGCCACCACTGGGCGAAGGAGGTGCACTCGGCGAGGTCGACGAAGGTCAGTTCCACGCCGGTCTCCCGCCACCGTTCGATGAGGGTGACGACGCGCAGGGAGTCCAGTCCCGCGTGGAAGGGGTTCTCGTCGAGGTCGACTTCGTCGGGCTGCTGGTGCAGGAGCTCCGCCAGGTCCGCGCGGAAGCCCTCCAGCGTGAGGGGAGCAGGCATGTCGTTCTCTCTCGATGGGCCGTGGTGGCCGGTCAGTTGACCTTGCGTGCGGAGTCGCCCCAGAAACGGTCGCGCAGTTCCCGGCGCAGGATCTTGCCGCTGGGGTTGCGCGGGACGCTGTCGATGAACTCGTAGCGGGCGGGCAGCTTGAAGCTCGCCAGCCGCGGGACGAGGAAGGTATGCAGGTCCCGGGGGATCGGCTGTTGCCCGGCCGTGGGGACGACGAAGGCGTGCACGTACTCGCCCCAGCGTTCGTCGGGGGCGCCGACGACGACCGCCTCGGCGACTCCGGGATGGCTCTCCAGGACGTTCTCGATCTCGGCGGGGTAGACGTTCTCCCCGGCGACCAGGACGGCGTCCTTGATCCGGTCGCGGATGAAGAGGTAGCCGTCCTCGTCGATGTATCCGGCGTCCCCGGTGTGGATCCAGCCGTCGACCAGGGTCTCGGCGGTCTTGTCGGGCAGTCCCCAGTACTCGACCATGTGCGCGGGTGTGGCCAGGCAGACCTCCCCGACGACGCCCGGCGGCAGTGCGCGGCCTCCGCCGTCGATCACCTTGCTGCGGACTCCCGGGTAGGGGCGGCCCGCGGCCTGCATGAGGGGGCTGCCGGGGACGTGGGCGGCCGGTGGCAGACAGACGGCGGTGTTGCCGGTCTCGGTCAGGCCGTAGATCTGGGCGAACTCGCAGTCGAGGACGGCGAGGCTCTCCTCCAGCAGGGCCTCGGAGATCGGGGAGCCGCCGTAGACCGTCTTGCGCAGGGTGGTGAAGTCCTCGGCAGTGACGCCGGGTTCCGTCAGCATCATGCGGAGCATGGCGGGCACGACGCAGGCGGTCGTGATGCCGAGGTCGCGGATGAGGTCGACGGCCCGGCGGGCGGCGAAGGCGCGCATGGCGACGACCGTGATGCCGGCGTCGAGGTTCTGCGTGGCCCACCACAGTCCGCCGATGTGGAATCCGGGGATGCCGATCAGGGCGATGTCGCCGTCCCGCCAGTCGATCCAGTCCAGCCCCTCGCTCGCCAGGGCGTCGCGGATCGCGAAGAAGCTGCGGTGGGCGAGGACGACGCCCTTGGGCAGTCCGGTGGTGCCGCTGGTGTAGAGCTGGGCGACGGGCGTGTCGGGGGTGGCCTCGAACTCCGTGTCATGGTGCGGGTGCGGTGCGCGCCATCCTTCCAAGGAGCCCAGGTGTACGACGGTTTCGGGCTCCGACTCGACAGCCGCCGTGAACTCCTCCTCCACGAACAGCAGCCGGGTGCCCGAGTCCTGGAGGATGTGGCTGACCTCGGGTGCGGTGAGCCGCCAGTTGACCGGGACGAGGACGGTGCCGCTCTTGGCGCAGCCGAAGAGGATCTCGTAGTAGTGCTCGGACTCCTTGCCGAGGTAGGCGACCCGGTCACCGGGAGCGAGCCCGGCGGCGCGCAGGGCGTGGGCGACACGGTTGCTCTCGCGGTGGAGGTCGGCGTAGGTCAGACTGCGGCCCTCGCACAGCACCGCCGGGTGGTCCGGTCGGCGCTCGGCGTGGTGCCGGGTGGTCTGGACGAGTGTCCTCATGGGCGAACCCTTCGGCGGTCAGGGCACGTTGACGAACGCGAGGGTCGCCTCGCCGTCGCAGCGGCCCGATGCGGCGTCCCGGTAGCGGAAGGCGGTCTCGGCGTGCAGGAACGGGGTGCCGTCGGCCCGAGTGCGCCGGATGACGGACCGGAACTCCATCTCCCCGGAGAAGGCACGGGGATCGACCGGGCGCCGGAATCGCGATGAGAAACGGGCGATGAGAATGTCCGGCAACTGGTGCTTCCAGAAGTCGTCCAGCGTCCAGGATTCGAACCCCGTACCGATCCCGTCTTTCACGGACTTGGCGACGAGGTAATACATCATCTGGTTGTAGCAGATGTTCACCTCGACGGAATTCAGGTGTCCGGTGTCGTCGATATAGCACGACTCGGGTATCTCGAACTCGCAACGGGCAAGAGCCCGACCGTCCATTTCCGTCACGACAGCCGAACGCAGGTACTTGCAGTGCTCCTTGTACGGCGTCAGCACCTGCGCCAGCAGAGCTTCGTCCGTCATGCCGCCCTCATCACGTCGTGGAGCCCGCACTCGTCGTGCACGGTGACGCGGTGGGAGACGGTCGGCTCGGGTGTGGTCGTGTGCCGGGCGCGGTGGATGAGGCTGCGGTTGTCCCAGACCAGCAGGTCGCCCTTCTCGAAGCCCTGCAGATGGATGTTCTCGTGCTCGAAGGCCTCGTCGAGCTGACCGGTGGCGTCGAACAGCCGCTTCAGCAGCTCCTCGTCGAGCGGCCGGCCGCTCTCGTCCTCGATGCCGACCGTGAAGCCCTCACTGATGTAGAGGACCGTCTCGCCGGTCATGGGGTGGGTGAAAGTGGCCGGCCGGCGGACGGCCGGGGTCTTCCGTTCGACCTCGTCGATGATCTCGGAGAGAGGCCGGTAGACGTCATGGGGCCGAATCTTGAAGTACTTGCGCACGGAATGCCTGCAGTACGTTCCGGCGATCTCCTTCTTGAGGTCCTCGGGCAGTTTCTCGTAGGCCCGGCCCATGTCGATGAAGTACGTGCCGCGGTTCTGCCGTGGAATGACCTGGGGGTGGATGAGGGTGATTCCGAAAGGGTCCGGCATGAACTGATAGTCGGCGTGCCAGAACTTGCCCGTTTTCGGCACGCCGATCTGCTTGCCGTTCTCCGGCACATTGGAGGAGACGAATATCTCCGGGACCTCCGGATGCCGGTACATCGGCTCGTAGTACGTCTCGGGGCGGCCGAGCCGCTTGCCGAGTTCCAGGAACTCCTCGGGGGCGAGGTCCTGGCCCTTCAGGATCGCGATCTTCTGCGTGTAGACGGTGTTCTTGAGCGCCGCGATGTCGGCGTCCGAGGCGGTGGTGTGGTCGAAGCCGTCGACCGTCGCGCCCATCGCGTCGCCGGGCTGGTCCTTGATCTCCATGACGGGGTGTCCTTCCGTGGGTTCAGACGGCTGCGGTGGTGCCAGTGGGCCTGCGGAGGAGGAGCAGCGCGAGTGCGCCGCAGCCGATACCGCCCGCGATCACGAAGACAGCGGTGCGGATGCCGTCGAGGAGCCCGGGGCCGGATCCGTTCTGCCCGGCTCCCCCGGCGACGGCGACCAGTACGGCGAGGCCGACCGCCCCGCCCACCTGGAGGGTGGTCGACGCCAGGCCGGAGGCGATGCCCTGGTCCTCTGGAGCCACTCCGGCGGACGCGGTGATCCACATCCCCGTCCACGCCGCCCCTTGGCCGAGGCCCAGCAGCACGATCCCCGGCAGCAGCGCGGGATACGAGCCGTTGGAGGTGAGCGCGAGGCCGAGCGCCGCGGCCCCGGCGGCACCCAGCGCCATGCCGCCGACCAGCATGCGGCGCGTCCCGAAGGCTGACACGGCCCGTCCGCCCGCCTGCGTACCGAGGGCCACCACCAGGGCGGGCACGAGGAACGCGAGCCCGGTCGCGAGCGCGCTGTAGCCCTGGACGGTCTGGAAGTACAGGGTCAGGAAGTACGGCACCGAGCCGAACGTGGCGCTGAACAGGGCGGTCACTCCCATGGCCGTGAGCAGGCCGGGGCGGGCGAACAGCCTGGCCGGCATCAGCGGATCACGGGCCCTTGTCTCTACGACGGCGAACAGCGTCAGCAGACCGGCCGAGAGGGCCGCGCTCGTGAGGGCCGTGGGAGTGCCCCAGCCGTCGGCGGGGGCCCGCACCAGCAGGAACACCAGGAGTGTGACCCCGCCCGTCGCGGTCAGCGCGCCCGCCACGTCGAAGTGCCGCGAGCGGTCGAACGGTCCGTCCTCCGGGAAGAGCAACAACGCGGCGACCGCGAGGGCTCCGGCCAAGGGCACGTTGACGAAGAACACGGCCGGCCAGCCGAACGCCTCCACCAGGAAGCCGCCGAGAAGGGACCCGAAGCAGAGCCCGCCGGCGCCGGCGGCACTCCACACCGCCAAGGCGCGGTTCCGGTCCGGTCCTTCGTCGTACAGGGTGTTGATCAGGGACAGCGTCGCCGGGAACAGCAGAGAGCCGCCGATGCCCTGGACCGCCCTGACGGCGACCAGAACGCCGGCTGATTCCGAGACTCCGCCCACGAGGGAGGACCCGGCGTACAGCAGAGCCGCCAGGACGAACATCCGGCGTCGGCCGAGCAGATCCGCGGCCCGGCCGCCCAGCAGCAGGAAGCCCCCGGTGGCCACGACGTAGGCGCTCACCACCCACTGCAGGTCGTGGTCGGAGAAGCCCAGCCCGGTGCCGATGTCGGGCAGCGCGACGTACACGATGTTGTAGTCGAGCGAGATGACGAGCTGCCCCGACGCCAGCACGAGCAGAGGAAGCCCGAGCGGCTTTCGCAGGGTGGTCTTCCCTGACTCTGTCGCGGCCATCATCGATCACCCCCGCTCTTCCCCATGAGCCGACGTATCTCGGTGATGAGGGCGACCAGTGCCCGACGCTCCGCAACGGTCGTCTCCGGGTGCCAGAGGTCGATGAGCAGGCAGGTCCGCGGCCTGGTGCCGTCGTTACGTGCCTCGTGCTCGAAGGAGTAGTCGAAGAGCAGGCATTTCCCCTCCTCCCATATGCGGGTCTCCCCCGCGACCGTGATGCTGCAGCCTTCGGGGATGTCCACCGCGAGATGCAGATTGATGCTGAAGTTCCATAGGTCGCAGTGGGGTTCGATGAAGGCGCCTGGCAACAGGGTGGAGAAATGGCATTCCAGGAGAGGGCATATCTTGCCCGTGTCGACAGCGACGTCCTTCAGTACCCGATAGGCGGTCGGAGCTGTGGTGGCCGATTCCTCGACAAGGCCGCCATTTCGGTAGAGATAAAGGGCCTGCCAGTTCTCTTGGCGCGTCAGATAGTGCTCGTAGTCGGCGAACGCCTCCCGGTGTGCCTCCCATGCGCTGTGCAGTTCCTTCTTGATGGTCCGGTGGTGGGCCTCCAGCTCGTGTACGACGGGGGCCAGTTCGGCGTAGGCGTAGGGATCGTGCCAGGGCGTGGGCGAAAGGCCCGGCATGATCCACTTGGCCGCCCTCTGCAGCGGATGCCGTTCGCCCCCACCCGGCTTCAGCATCTGCTCGACACGGGTGATCGATTCCGGGCCGAATTCGGCTCTGACGGCCGCGAAGGCGCTCTCTATCTCTGGTGTCACACGGTTCTCCGCGCCCTCGAGCTGTTCTGTCGGGCTAGTAGTCGGTCGAGGTCGGGCTTGAGTTCCCCGCTTCTTCGGATCAAGTTCCCTCGTCCAGGAGCGCGACGAGGGTCGCCCGGGCCCGTGCGACCCGCGAACGGATCGTGCCCACGGGGCAGCCGCCGGCTTGCGCGGCGTCTTCGTAGGGCAGCCCTGCCAGTTGGGTGAGGACGAACGCCTCGCGGCGCTCGGCGGGCAGCGTGTCCAGCAGGTCGAGCAGGGCCACGCCGTCGTCGAAGCCGGGCAGGCCGGTCGGCTGGGCGCGTTCGACCCATGTCGCCCAGTCGTCGACGTCGGCCCGTTTCGGCCGCGTGGCGGCGTACCGCAGGCTGTCGACGACCGTGCGGCGCGCGATGGACAGCAGCCAGGTGCGCGCCGACGAGCGTCCCTCGAACCGGTGCAGGCTGCCGAGCGCCCGCAGGAACGTGTCCTGCGTCAGGTCGTCGGCCATCTGACGGTCGGCGGAGAGGTAGGTGACGTAGCGGACGACGTCCGGATGCAGTGCGCGTACGAAGCGGTCGACGGCGTCGGGGTCGCCGGTCCGGGCGGCGAGAGCCCAGGCCGTGGCACGGTCGTCGCGGACAGGAGTGATCACCTGATGTCCTTCTCGGGTGATCCGGGACCGGTTCGGCAAGGCGGCATGGGTGAACACGCCACGGCCGAAGGGTCCCGGGACGGTAGTGGGATGGCGCCGGCTGTCTCAGAGGACAGCGGTCCCGGCCGGAGGACCCCGAGAGGTGATCGTGTACGCGAAGGCCGGCCGCGGGACCCGCTCCGCACGCTCGCGCGTCGGCCGCGGGCGGGGCCGACATGGCGGGGCGGGCAGCAGCAGCGGCAGCCGCAGCGGAGCGGCCAGCCAGCCCGCGACGGCCCGCAGAAGACGGAACGCGGCCTGCTCGCCGAACGCCAGCCACACACCGGTCAGCAGAGCGGCCAGCAGATGGGCGGCGAGCATGCCGAGCGACGAGGTGTCGCCTGTGCCGTGGCCCATGTGGCCCAGGTGCTCGATGTGCGCCGCGTGGCCCATGTGCATGGATCCCATATCCATCGAGCCCGCTGACCGGCCCCACGAGAAGGCCGAGTGCAGCGCCCCTTGGGCCACGACGACCACGGATACGATCAGCGGGAAGCCTCGTTCACGGCCCGCCAGTACCCAGCCGACGCCACTCGTGACGGCGAACCCGGCGGCCAGTGTCCACGACGGCACGGTGGAGCCCGACATCAGCACGTGCCCGACGGCGGCAAGCAGCAGGCAGACGGCCGCGAACACCGCGGCCCGCACCATGCGCGCACACCACCCGGCGGTCATGACGGCTGCTCAGCCCCTGGCCTGTCCCGGACGGACCACCACCGCGAGGGTCTTCACAGCCCCGCTGCGCTCGAAGTGCAGTGTGAAGGCGACGAGGTCACCGGGCTGCCAGCCCTTTTTCACCGGCACGATCACGTCGAGACTCGCCGGTGACATCGCGAGGCTCCTCCCGGCCGGGATTCCGACCGAGGACACCGTCCGGTCGGAGGCCGTGTTGGAGCTGGTCATGACGTGGCGGCTCAGTGTGGGCCCGCGGTCGCCGGCCTCGGCGGTCGTCACCTTCAGCAATCGGTCCGGCGCGCCTCCGCTGTTGCTGATGCGGAAGAAGGCCGCCGTGTCCGGCGTGTCACCCGTGGGCGCGAACACCTTGCCGTCGGTGACCTTGATCGAGGCAGGAGTGCCGGCGTTGCCGTAAGCGGTCCAGACACTCAGTCCGCCGAGGGCGAGCCCGCATACGGCGACGGGTGCGACCGCGGCGAGCAGGGTGTCGGTGAGCCGGCTTCGGGTCGGGCGCCAGGGGCGCTGTCCGGTCATCGGGTACGTCCCCGGGCTGCGGGGGAGGTCGAGGGCGAGGGCTGCCAGGCGCGCAGCCGAAGGCTGTTGGCGACGACCAGCACCGAACTGGCCGACATCGCCGCGGCGGCGAGCATCGGGTTCAGCAGGCCCACCATGGCGAGCGGGACGGTGACGACGTTGTAGCCGAAGGCCCACACCAGGTTGGCGCGGATCGTCGCCAGCGTGCGCCGGGCGAGCCGGACCGCGTCCGCCAGGGCCTCGATGTCGCCGCGCACGAGCGTGACGTCGGCGGCGCCGACCGCCACGTCCGTGCCGCCGCCCATGGCGATGCCCAGATCGGCACCCGCCAGCGCGGCCGCGTCGTTCACACCGTCACCGACGACCGCGACCCGGTAACCCTGCTCCTTCAAGTCCCGTACGAGGTCGGCCTTGTCCTCAGGGGTGCAGCGGGCGTGCACCTCCTCGATGCCGAGCGCCTGCGCGACGGCCCGGGCGGGCGCCTCACGGTCGCCGGTGGCCAGGACGGGCCGTACGCCGAGGCGCCGCAGCCGGTCCACGGCCCGGTAGCTGCCGGGCCGCAGGACGTCCCCGACCTCGATCAAGGCCTCGGCCGTACCGTCCACACGGACCAGCACGGGCGTACGAGCGGCAGCCTCCGCCCCGGCCAGGGCATCCGCCAGTTCGCCGGGCAAGTCGTCGTCGGGGGCGAGGACTTCGACCAGCCGTCCCTCGACGCGCCCCCGCACCCCGCGCCCCGGCAGCGCGCTGAACTCGCTCACGTCCGGCAACCTCTGCCCGCCCGGCTCCCTCCGCGCGTAGGCGCAGACGGCCCGCCCCAGCGGATGCTCCGACCCTTGTTCCACCGCCCCCGCCAGCCGCAGTACCTCCGCCCTCCCGAGCCCGTCGGGTACGGCCGTGACCCGGGCGACGGTCATGTGTCCGGTGGTGAGGGTGCCGGTCTTGTCGAGCACGACGGCGTCGAGGTGCCGAAGCCCCTCCAGGGCCTGCGGACCCGTGACCAGAACGCCGAGCTGAGCGCCCCGGCCGGTCGCGGCCATCAGCGCGGTCGGGGTGGCGAGGCCCAGCGCGCACGGACAGGCGACCACCAGGACGGCGACGCACGCGGTGAGCGCGGACTGCGGATCGGCACCGGCGCCCAGCCAGAACCCGAGCGCGGTGACGGCCAGAGCGAGCACGACCGGCACGAACACCCCGGCCACCGAGTCAGCCAGCCGCTGGGCGCGCGCCTTCCCGGCCTGTGCCTCGGTCACCAGCCGGGTGATCCGGGCGAGTTGCGTATCGGCACCGACGGCCGTGGCGCGTACGAGCAGCAGGCCGCCGGCGTTGACGGCGCCGCCCACCACCGTTGATCCCGGCCCGACTTCCAGGGGCTCGCTCTCGCCGGTGACCAGGGACAGATCCACGGCCGAACTGCCCTCCGTCACCTGCCCGTCGGTGGCGACCCGCTCGCCCGGCCGCACGAGGAAGAGCTGTCCGGCCCTCAACTCCTCGATCGCGACGAGCCGTTCCGAGCCGTCGTCCGCCCGGACGGAGACCTCCTTTGCCGCGAGCCTGGCCAGCGACCGCAATGCCTCCCCCGTCCCGTGCCGCGCCCGCGCCTCCAGGAACCGCCCCGCGAGCACGAACAGCGGTACGCCCACGGCCGCTTCGAGGTAGAGGTGCGCGACGCCGTCCGACGCGGTGGGCACCAGGGTGAACGGCATCCGCATCCAGGGATCGCCCGCGCCCCCGAGGAAGAGCGCGTACGTCGACCAGGCGAAGGACGCCACCACGCCCAGCGACACGAGCGTGTCCATCGTCGCCGCCGAGTGCCGCAGCCCCCGGACCGCCCGCACGTGGAAGGGCCAGGCACCCCACACGGCCACGGGCGCGGCGAGTGCGAAGCACAGCCACTGCCAGTTGCGGAACTGCAGCGCGGGCGCCATGGACAGGACCAGCACGGGCGACGCGAGGAGGGCGGTGACGACCAGCCGGTGCCGTTCCCGCCGGGTACCCTCGGCATCGTCGCCGTCATCGTCCGCCGGCTCCTCCGCCTCGGGCGGCTCGGGCAGGGCGGCGGTGTAGCCGGCTTTCTCGACGGTCGCGACGAGTTCCTCCGGACCGATGTCCGCCGGATGGCTCACGCGAGCCATGCCGGTGGCCAGGTTGACGGTCGCGGTGACCCCGTCCAGTTTGCCGAGCTTCTTCTCGACCCGGGTCACACAGGCGGCGCAGGTCATGCCGCCGACGGTCAGGTCGGTCGTCACCAGAACGGCCCCCGATTCGGCCCCCATCAGCCGTGTCCCCCCTGCATGCCGTCCATGTCTCCCATGCCCCCGCCACCGCCCGGGTCGCCGCCGTCGCGGTTCGTGCTGTCGCCGTGCATCCCGGGTGCGACAGGGCCGGCGCCGACGCCCACGGCGTAGGACACCGCGAAGATCAGCACCAGCAGCAGGAGGAAGCCGCAGAGCGCGGGCGGAGGCGCCGCTTTCCGCAAGCCCGTGCCCGCGCTGCTCGAAGGGGATTGCCGGGCCTCGTCCATCAACCGCGTCTCCAGGTCATGTCGTACGACGTCGCTGGGATCGCGCCGCACCGGTTCAGAGGTCGGACGGGCCGTCAGTCGAGTTCCGGAGGGCGTATATGGCGCCTGTCACACGTGGCCGGCGCAGTACGCCGAACGAGCGACTTAGGCATATTTTCTCCGGTCTTGTTCCACCTATGAGCAGGGAACGAACGCCGAATCAGCCAGACCAGCGGGAGAGCGCGCCCATGACCGGGACAGCCGACGAGCACCAGAACTCCTCTCAGCCCCTGGCCGACTGCGCGGCCGAGCCGATCGCCGGCATCGTGGCCGAATTCGTGGACAAGCGCATGGGGCAGCGGATCGCCCAGGGCCAGGACCCGGTGCTGCGGCCGGTCTTCGTCAAGTACCACGGCACCGCCCGAGGGGTGCTCACGGTCGCCCCCGATCTGCCGCCGGACCTCTGTATCGGATTCCTCAAGGCCGCCCGGGACCAGGAAGGCGGTCTGACCGCCTGGGTTCGCTTCTCCAGCGACATCCTGCCGGACCGTCCGGACTTCCGCCGGACCCTCGGAATGGGCATCAAGCTGTTCGGCGTTCCCGGCCCGAAGCTGCTGGACGACGAGGGCCGGACAGACACGCAGGATCTCATTCTGCAGAACCATGACGTGTTCTTCGTCGACACCGCCCGGGACATGTGCGAGTTCCAGCAGGATCCGGTCGCGTACCAGAACGCGCATCCGGAGACCCGCAGCATTCTGCAGGCCATGCGCAAGCCCGAGGAGAGCACGCTGACGGCCAGGTACTGGGGCGTGCTGCCGTACGCGTTCGGGGCCGACCGCCATGTGAAGTACGTGCTCGCGCCGGTCTCCTGCCCGCCCGGTGATCCGCAGGCGGCGCCGCCTGACGAGGACCCCTCCTTCATGCGGGGGGATCTGCGGCACCGGCTGGCCGCGGGCGAGGCCGCCTTCGACCTGCTGGTGCAGTTCCGCACGGACCCGGACCGGATGCCCCTGGACCGTGCCACCGTGCGCTGGGAGGAGTCGCTGAGCGCGCCGGTCCGCGTGGCGCGACTGACCCTGCGTCAGCAGGATGTCCGGGCGCGCGGTCAGGACGCCTACGGCGAGAACCTCGCCTACAACCCCTGGCACTGCCTGGCCGAGCACCGGCCGGTCGGCAGCATGGCCGACGCCCGCAAGGTCGTGTACCGGGCGTCGGCCGCACGGCGCCGCGACGCGAACGGCGTTCCGGTGGCGGAGCCGGGTCCCGCACGGCCGCCGTCCGCCGAACCCCACGGGCGTGACACCCGGATCGTGCGGGCCGCGATCCATCCCGCCATCGGAGTGGCGCGGGTCGGTGACAGCGCGGACGAGTTCTTCCTCGCACCGGAGGTGGACGCCCCTCCCCCGCTGCCCACCGGCTCGTACAAGGACGCGACCGGCGCCCTGAAGCGGCAGGCGGCGCGCTTCCGCGTCTACGGCTACAACGCCGCCGGGGAACCGGTCGCCGAGCTGACCGCGGACAACGCGGACATCCGGTGGACCGTGCATGTGGCCAACAAGAAGGCCGCCTGGTACCAGTTCCAGCTTGCCCTGGACATCCCCGAAGCCGCGGCCGCACCCAACACCACGCCCCGCAATCCCAAGGTGCCGCCCGCTGAGCGCGGCCGGCTGGTCATCGACCCCGGTCCGCGTTCGATCCGCGGCCGGGACCGCGCGGGCCGGCCCGAGTACCGGTTCGACACGGGCCGCTTCCTCGGCAAGCCCGTCCCTCTGGGTGAGGTGCGCACCGACGGCGCCGGCCGGCTGCTGTTCCTCGGCGGACACGGCGTCTCGGCCTCGGCGGACCACGCTCAGGCCACGCACTTCGCCAACAACGACGGCTGGCACGACGACGTCTCCGACGGCCCGGTGAGGGCGCAGGTGCGCATCGACGGCCGTTCCGTCCCCGTCGAACCGGCCTGGGTGGTGGTGGCGCCGCCGAACTTCGCGCCGGAGCTGACATCCGTGCGCACGATGTACGACCTGATGCGTGACGTCTTCGTGTCGGCCGGCACCCTGACACCGCCGGACAAGGTCTCCTTCACCCGTGACGTCCTGCCGGTCCTGCGGCGCCTGTGCGACCTCCAATGGGTCAATCGCGGCATCGCCGCGCTGTTCGGGCACGGCGGGCGGGAGCACTTCCTGGCACCCGGGCGGCTCGCCAGGCTGGCCGACCCCGGGCCGCGCAACGCGGAGCTGCGACAGCAGATCTGGGCCACGATGCGGGACCTCGACCGTGACGGGCTCTCCCCCGTGCCCTGGCCGCCGCTCTACGGGGACACGATGAGTGTGCGGCCGGTCTACGCGCGGCAGCATCTGACACTGACCCCGTTGCAGTACCGTTCGCTGGCCCGGTGGGCCGCGGGGGACTTCGTCGCCGACCACGACCCCTCGGCGGTGCCGCCCGAGAACCTCGACGCGGTGCCGCTGAGGGAGCGGCCGGGCATGCTCGACCGCGCGGCCCTGTCGTTCTGTCTGGCCGACGCGTTCCATCCGGGGTGCGAACTGTCCTGGCCGATGCGCCACAGCACCCTGTACGCGGCCCCCTTCCGGGTGCGGCACCGCGATCCCGGCACGCCCGATCCCGGCACGCCCGATCCCGGCACGCCCGATCCCGGCACGCGCGATCCCGGCACGCGCGAGTCCGACTACGGCGCGGTGCTGACGCCGCAGACGGCGCTCGGCGCCGGCGGTCCGCTGTACGCGCAGGGTCCGGGCGATCTCACGCGCTGGATGGCGGTGCCCTGGCAGACCGACACCGCCCGCTGCCGCTCCGGCTACTACCTCGGGTACGGCCCGCGCTACGACCCCTATCTGCCCACCTTCTGGCCCGCCCGTGTGCCCAACCACATCCTCACGGAGCAGGACTACGAGAAGGCGATCGACCCCGGCAGCCCGGCGGAGGAACGCCGGACCGCCTTCGAGCGCCGGGCCGTGTGGGACAGGTGGCTGCCTCCGGACCGCATCGAGCAGATGAACGCCATGGTCAAGGACTTCGGCAAGCTCGGCCTCGTCGAACGGCGCACCGGCGCCTCCGACGACCCGGAGCTGCCCACGACGATGTTCGTGGAGTCCGCGGTGAGCTTCCAGCCGGAGCAGCCTCCGCCCGCTCTGCGGAATCTGAGGTGCCTGCATGTGCCGGAAGCGGCGGACTCGGGCGACGGCGTCCTGGCCGCGGCCCTCGCCCAGACGGACGTACCCCAAGAGCAGGTGATGGCGGGTTACTTCGAGAAGGTCGAGCGCTTCCCGGACGGGCGGTGACCTTCGAGGTGGTCGTGGCCGGAGGCGGTCCGGCGGGCGCCGTCGCGGCGCTGGTCCTGGCGCGGGCCGGCCGTCGCGTCCTGCTCGTCGACCACGGCACGGACGGTCCCCGGTCCTCCTTGTTCCGGGTCGGCGAGACCCTCCTGCCGGCGGCCAGGCCGCTGCTGCACGATCTGGGCCTGTGGGACGAGTTCGCCGCGGGTCCTCACCTGCGATGCGTGGGGACCTACGCCTCCTGGGGATCGGAGACCCTCCACGGCCGCAGCCACCTCCACGATCCGCACGGGCACGGCTGGCACCTGGACCGGAACGGGTTCGACGCGTTTCTGCGCGGCGCCGCCGAGTCCGCCGGCGCCGAACTGCGCCGGGCCGAGGCCGTGCCGCCGCCCCGTCTCCCGCCCGCCGGCGAGCGGCGCGTACTGCTCCACGAAGGCGGCCTGCTCGAAGAGGTGCGCTGCGACTGGGTCGTGGACGCCACCGGTCGCCGGGCCGTGATCGGCCGCCGGCGGGGACGGCGCCGCAAGCAGGACCGGCTTGTCGCCGTGTACGCGTTGTTCGGGCGGCGGCTCCCCGGCCGGCGCACCGAGGACACCGAGCTTCGTACGCTCGTCGAGGCGGTACCCGGCGGCTGGTGGTACACGGCCAGGGTTCCGGCCGGACGTCTGGTCGCACACCTCACCGACACCGACCTGACCCACTCCGCCCTGCGCACCGCCGACGGCTTCCTCGGCGCGATCGGGCAGACCCGCCACGTCCGTACCCGCCTCGACGGCTACGACCCGGCCCATGCCCCGGCGCCACGCTGGACCGCGGCCCACGGGCTGCGGCTGTGCCCGGCGGCGGGCCCCGGATGGATCGCCGCCGGAGACGCCGCCCTCGCCTTCGACCCGCTCTCCTCCCAGGGCATCCTCACCGCCCTGCACACCGGAGCCCGCGCCGGCCGGACCGTCGACCTGTGCCTGTCCGGCGAGACGGCCGCCCTCGACGACTACTCCCTGTTCCTCGATCGGATCACGGACACCTACGAGCGGCATCACGCCGAGACCTACGCCGAGGAACGACGCTGGCCGGGACACCCGTTCTGGGAACGCCGCTCACCCACGACGGCCTGAGGCCGCCTCCATGACCTCGATGCTGATGATGCAGGTGTCGTCGTCCGTGTCGGATCTGCTGTAGGTGAGCAGATGGTCGAGGCGCTGGTCGAGGGTGGTCTTCTTGGCGCTGGCGGTCACCAGGAGGTGTTTCAGGGACTCCTCCATGGAGCGGTCCCTGCGTTCCACCAGTCCGTCGGTGTACATCAGCAGGGTGTCGCCGATCTCCAGCCGCATCTCGGCCTCCTGGTAGGTGATGTCCGACGCCGCGCCGAGCAGCAGCCCCTTGAGCAGGGGCAGGGTCGTCGCCTGTCCGTCCCGTACGAGAACCGGCGGCAGATGTCCGGCGCGGGCCCAGCGCAGAACACGGCAGGAGGGGTCGTACAGCGCGCAGACCGCGGTCGCCGTCACCGAGTCGGAGAGGTGGTGTGCGACGCTGTTCAGCCAGGACAGCAGTTGGGCCGGGCCCGCTCCGGTGACGGCCAGGCCGCGCAGGGCGTTGCGGAGCACGACCATGCTGGTGGCCGCCTCGATGCCGTGCCCGGCGACGTCCCCGACGCTCAGCAGGATGTGCTTCGACGGCAGGACCACGGCGTCGTACCAGTCGCCGCCCACGAGGTGATCGGTCTCGGCGGGCCGGTAGCGCACGGCCGTGCGCAGTCCCGGCGCGTCCAGGGGTGCCGCCGTGGAGGGCATGATGGCCTGTTGCAGTTGCAGGGCCAGTCGGTTGCGCTCCGCGGACTGCTGTTCGGAGTGGGCGAGTTGGTCGCGGGTGGCGGCGAGGGCGACCTCCGTCCAGTGCTGGGCCGAGACGTCCTGGTAGGCGCCGCGCACGGCGAGCAGGCTGTCGTCGACGTCCACGACGGGTTCGGCGACCACCCTGATGTGGCGGGTCACCCCGTCCGGGCGCAGCAGGCGGAAGGCCTCCGACGCCGGCTTGCGGTGGTGCAGCACGGTCCGCAGGAAGCGGCCGATGGCGACGGCGTCGTCCGGGTGGGCGTGGGCACGCAGGTCCTCGACGGGGGCGGGCTGGTCGGACTCGGCCCTGCCGTAGAGGGCGAACAGCTGACTGTTCCAGGTGATCTCACCCGTGACGAAGTTCTCCTCGAAACCGCCGATCCGGCCGAGGCGTTGCGCGTGCTCGAGCAGGTTGGCCAGGCGTGCCACCTCGTCCTCGATCCGCCAGATCAGCAGCACGCTGTCGCCGTGCCGGGTCATGCTGACCTCGGCGACGGAGGACAGCGGCACCTGGTCCACGAGCGCGGTGAGTGTCATGTGACCGGCCCGGAACGGCTCGCCCGTGGCGTAGACCCGTTCCAGGTGGCTGAAGAGGCCGTTCTCGTCGGCTGCGAGGGGATACGCCTCCAGCAGCAGGGCGCCGTCGACGGTGCTGCGGGGGCGCCCCGCGGGGTCGCGGAAGCGGTGGTTGACGTGGTGGACACGGAAGTCGCTGAGATGGCCGGTGTCGTCCACTTGGGGGACGAGCACCAGGGCGGGGTCGTACAGCGAGTCGGCCAGGTCCGTCAGTTCCGACAGTCCGGTCCTCGGCGGAGGGCCGTCGAGCGGCAGGGAGGAGGAGGGAGAGTGGATCTCCAGGGTGTGGGCGCACAGTTCCGCGAGGGCTTCGAACTGGCGGACGACGGCGGGCGGTTGCGTGACCAGCGGGGTCGGCCAGCAGATCTCGAGCACGCCGTGGATCCGTCCGCCCACGCCGGTGGGGACGGCGACCCTTCCTCCGTCGGGGTGGTGGGTGCGGCCGATGGACGGAGGCCCGGCCGCTGCCAGGGATCGGATCCACTCGGGCCTGCGCTCGGTCAGCGCGGTGCGGGCGACGGTCGCCACGCCCGGCGGCACATAGCGCCAGCGCTCTGCCTCACCGTCGGGAAACCCGGAGCTGCCCGCGAGCGTCAGGGAGCCGTCGGCGCCGGCCGCCCAGATCGCCACGCCGGTCGCCCCGAGCGGTTCCAGCGCGTGCTGCAGCAGGGAGTCGGCGACCGCCTGGGTGTCCTGGGCGGCCAGGGCACTGCTTTCCGCCGTGCGCAGCCGTACGGCGGCGGACACGGTGGGTGGCATGGTGGACGGGGTGCCACGGACCGCCGTCGCGAAGTCGACCGCGACCTCGGTCAGGCGGTCGCGTGCCGCCTGGTTGATGATGTCGACGGCCAGCTCGAGGGGGGTCATCGCCGACTGTTCGGCGAGTTCGGCCAGTTGCCGGGCGGCTTCGGCGGGACCGCAGTGCAGGCGCTCGACGAGCACGCCCTTGGCGAGGTCCATGAGGGCGCGTCCATCGGCCGCGGCGTGCGCCGCTTGCACCTCGTGGCGCAGGCGCTCCACCGTGACGGCCAGCCGGCCGACCGGAGAGGCCAGCGGTCCGCCGGGCGGCTCGGTGACCGGTATGCCGTCATCCCCGGCGGGCTCGGCGCCCGCCGCCCCCCCCGCGGCGCCATGCCGTCGCGGCTCATCGTCCCGGGAGGGTTCCCCGGACAGATCGGTGTTGCTCACGTGGACGCTTGCTCCTTCTGACCCGCACAGCGTGTGGGAGGCGTCGTGCTGTCGGTGGGTTTCGGCGTCACGAGGACAGCCAGTGCCGCACGCAGGCGATGAGGTCGTTCGCGTCGACGGGCTTCGTCACGTAGTCGCTGGCGCCGGCCGCCAGGCTCTTCTCCCGGTCGCCCGGCATGGCCTTGGCGGTGACCGCGACGATCGGCAGGCCCCGGTACTCGGGCATCTTCCTGATCTCGGCGGTCGCGGCGTACCCGTCCATCTCCGGCATCATCACGTCCATCAGCACGAGCCGGATCTCGGGGTGCGCGGTGAGGATGTCGATGCTCTTGCGGCCGTTCTCCGCGTGCAGCACCCGCAGGCCGTGCAGTTCGAGGATGCCGCTGAGGGCGAACAGGTTGCGGGCGTCGTCGTCGACGACGAGCACCGTGTGTCCCGCCAGGGTGACGTCGACCTCCGGCGCCGTGCCCAGGCCCTCCTCCATCCGCACGAGCGGCACCACGTCCCCGGGTTGCTCGGCCGACAGATGCAGGGTGATCCGTTCCTTCAGCTCGTCCAGGCTCGACAGCACCTCCAGGGGGCGGTTGTCCGCCCGGGCCTGCAGGGCGGCCTCCTGAGCCGCGCTCGGACGGTGGTTGTTGTGGACGAGGACCGGAACGGTGGCCAGCGCGGTATCGCCGTCCACGGCCTCGAGCAGTCGCGGGCCCTCGCCGTCGGGCAGATCCATGCTGAGGACGACACAGTGGCACGGCCCGGCGGCCAGGGCTGAGGCCGCCTCCTGGGCATCCATGGCGGTGACGATCTCCACGGCGTCATGCTGATCCCGTGCGGCACGGCTGTGGTCCAGGTCGGCGACGGCGCTCTCCGCGACCACGGAGAGCAGCCCGCGCACGCGCTCCTCGACGATCAGCAGCCGCCGTGTGTGCGGTACCGGGAGTGCGGGAGCCGTGCCCGGGCGCTGCCCCTCGTCCGGCCCGACGGCGCTGTCGTCGTCCTGCGTGCCGTCCGGCCGTGGTGCGGCGGAGAGCTCCTCGAAGTCGGCGCGCGCCACCGGAAGATAGAGGGTGAAGGTGCTGCCCTGCCCCGGGATGCTGTCCACGGTCACGGCGCCGCCCAGCAGGTGGGCGATCTCCCGGGTGATGGACAGGCCCAGGCCGGTGCCCCCGTACTTGCGGCTCATGGTGCCGTCCGCCTGCTGGAAGGCGCCGAAGATGGTTTCGAGCTGCTGCTCGGGAACGCCGATGCCGGTGTCCTCGACGCGGAAGGCCACGACGGGGCCGCCGCGGTGCACGATCTCGGGTACGTCGTCGTCGGCCGCCGGCTCGATGTGCAGCTCGACGCCGCCTCGCTCGGTGAACTTCACCGCGTTGGACAGCAGATTGCGCAGCACCTGGCGCAACCGCGCGTCGTCCGTGACCAGGTCGGCGGGCGCGCCCGGAGCCCTGGTGATGGCGAAGGTCAGGCCCTTCTGGGTGGTCATCGGCCGGAACGTGGCCTCGACGTAGTCCAGCAGGCGGCGCAGCGGCACGCGTTCGGGGGCGATGTCCATCTTCCCCGCCTCGACCTTCGACAGGTCGAGGATGTCGTTGATGAGCTGCAGCAGGTCGGAGCCGGCGGAGTGGATGATGCCCGCGTACTCCACCTGCTTCGGCGTCAGGTTGCGGGAGGGGTTCTGGGCGAGCAACTGGGCGAGGATGAGCAGGCTGTTGAGCGGGGTGCGCAGTTCGTGGCTCATGTTGGCCAGGAACTCCGACTTGTACTTCGAGGCCAGCGACAGTTGCTTGGCGCGGTCCTCCAGCTCTTGGC
>NZ_JBHUQX010000038.1:0-33859 GCF_042674225.1 Streptomyces sp. NPDC056948 | reverse complement strand
CCCCGGGGGTGGGGCGCCTGCGCCGGGTCGTGTCGTGTCAGGCGAGGGTGGGGTAGTCGGTGTAGCCGCGGTGGTCGCCGCCGAAGGAGGTGGCGCGGTCGGGGGTGTTGAAGGGGCCGCCGGCCGTGAGGCGGGTGGGCAGGTCGGGGTTGGCGAGGAAGAGCGCCCCGTAGGCGATCAGGTCGGCCGTGCCGTCCTCGAGCAGTTCCAGGGCCTCGGGGCCGGTGGGCTCCGTACCGGTGAAGGGGTTCAGGACGAACGCGCCCGGCCATGCCTTGCGCAGCCGCCCGACCAGGTCGCGGATCCCGGGAGCCTCCATCTGGTGCAGGTAGGCCAGGCCGAGCGGGGCGAGGGTGTCCACGAGGGCGGTGTAGGTGGCGTCCACGTCCGCCCGGTCGCTCTCGTCGATGTCGTTGTAGGGGTTTCCGGGCGAGATCCGGAAGCCGACCTTCTCGGCGCCGATGGCCTCGGCCACGGCCTTCGCGGTCTCCACGGCGAATCGGATCCTGCGCTCGGGGCTGCCGCCCCAGGCGTCGGTGCGCTGGTTGGAGTTCGGGGCGAGGAACTGGTGGATCAAGTAGCCGTTCGCACCGTGCAGTTCCACACCGTCGAAGCCGGCCTCGACGGCGTTGCGCGCCGCGGTGGCGAAGTCCGCGATCGTTTCCGCCACCTCGGCATCGGTGAGCTCGCGCGGCGTGACGAAGTCCTGCGGCCCCTCGTGTGTGTACACCTGGCCCTTGGCCGTGACCGAGGAGGGGCCGACCGGGGTCAGGCCCATCAGGCTCGGGTGGCCGACCCGGCCGGTGTGCATGAGCTGCAGCACGATCCTGCCGCCCTCGGCGTGCACGGCGTCGGTGACCTTGCGCCAGGCCGCGATCTGCTCGCCGGAGTGGATGCCGGGGGTGTCGGGGTAGCCCTGGCCGACGACCGACGGCTGGGTGCCCTCGGTGATGATCAGGCCGGCGCTCGCGCGCTGCGCGTAGTACGTGGCCATCAGGTCGGTGGGGCTCTGCCCGGGGCCGTAGGCGCGGCTGCGGGTCATCGGGGCCATCACGATGCGGTTGGCCAGCCGGATGCCGCCGAGGTCGTAGGGGGCGAAGGCTGTGGTGGTCATGGTCGGGTCCTGTCCTCGGGTTCCGTTCGAAGCGATTACTTGCTCGAACAGGTAAATCGCGTCGACCATTCCCTCAGGAGAGTGATCTACGTCACTCAGGGTGGGGTTGCTGCTGGTGGCTCGGGCGGTGTGGACCTTGGGGTGGCCGGTAGAATCTCCCCTGTTCAGGCAGCGAAAGCGGGAGGGCAGAGCCGTGGAGGACGTCGCAAAGGCTTCCGAGGTGGACATCGCCCGCCCCGCGTTGCCGCCCTCCGTGCAGGCCGGGGTCATGAGCCACGCCATCTTCCGCGTGGCCCGCCTGCACCGGCTGCTCGCCGGGCAACTGCTGCGCCGGGTAGGGCTGCACCCGGGCCAGGAGCTCGTGATGATGCAGCTGTGGGACCTCGGTCCGCAGCGCCAGACCGACCTCGTACGGCTGCTCGGTTCGGACGCCGCCACGATGACGCGCACGGTCAAGCGCCTCGAGAACGCCGGGTTCGTCCGCCGGCGGCCCAGCGAGCACGACAAGCGGGCCACCATCATCGAACCCACCGCCGCCAGCCTCGCCCTGCGCAAGGAGGTCGAGAAGATCTGGGCCGAACTCGAGGACGACACCGTGGCCGGCCTCCCCGCGGAGGAGCAGGACGCCATGATCCGCGTACTGGCCCGGATCGAGGACAGCCTCAGCGAAGCGGTCAGCCGCCAGGTGCCGCCGGCGTAGCCACTCCGTGCTCTGCCGTGCCCGGCGGCCTCAGCATGAAGACGTCGATCGGGTCCTGGGTCTCGACGGTGAATCCGTGGCGTTCGTAGAGGCGGCGGGCCGGGCTGCCATGGAGGACGTTCAGGCGTACGGGTTCGGCGTCGGCGTCGGTTCGGGCCAACAGGGTGCGCAGGACTGCCGAACCCAGGCCCCGGCCCTGGAGGCCGGGATCGAGGTAGAAGTGCTCCAGCCAGGTGCCGTCCTCGGCCGGGCGCAGCGTGACGCTCCCCGCGAAGGCGCCGTCGGCCTCGATGACGGAGGTGTGCTGCGGGGCGAAGCCGTCGCGTAGCCGCTGTCTGACCCGGTGCGCGTCGTAGCGGCCCAACCGCTCCAGATCCGGGCGCATCACGATCGCCCGCAGCTCCGCGATCGGCTCGACGTCCGCCGGCTCCGCGGGGCGCATGATCCAGTGCACGGCCGGATTATGTCAGTGGCGGCGGTGGTGACGTATGAACAGGCCCCAGGCGGCGGCCCCGACCAGGACCACAGGGCTGTCGGCCAGCTTGCTGTCGCGGACGGGGACGGTGCCGGGGACTCCGTCGGCGACCTCGACGCAGCTTCCGCCCTCGCCGTTGCTGTAGTTGCTCTTGCGCCAGTGTGCGAACTCCACCCACGCGGCGGCCCCGACCAGGACCACAGGGCTGTCGGCCAGCTTGCTGTCGCGGACGGGGACGGTGCCGGGGACTCCGTCGGCGACCTCGACGCAGCTTCCGCCCTCGCCGTTGCTGTAGCTGCTCTTTCGCCAGCAGGCGTTGCTCAGGTCGTCCTCGTGCATCGTCTGTAGTCCTCAGCCGCGGATTCGATCAGGGCCAGGGACGCCTCTGGAGACAGTGCGGCGACCCTGAGCAGATCGTAAGCGCGCTGTGCGTTCTTCACCACGCTCGGGTCATCGACCAACGTCCCCGAAAACGCCGTCTCTGTATAGGCGACGGGCGGAGCGTCGTCGAACTCCATGAGCGTCAGCATCCCGCCCATGGAGGGGTGAGCTCCTGCCGAGTACGGCAGCACCGTCACCATCACTTGACGCTCCCGCATCAGGCGGGCGATGTGGTCCAGTTGGGCAGCCATTGTCTCGCGACCGCCGGCCGGCATACGCAGTACGTTCTCGTGCAGGATCACCCAATACTCGGGCCTTGTAGCGTCCGCGAGGATCTGTGCCCTTTCCAGACGGGCCGTGACCTTCTCCTCGATGTAGTCGTCTGTGACGAACGGGTTCGCCGCCACCGTGACCGCCCTGGCGTACCCGGCCGTCTGCAGAAGCCCCGGCACAAGTGTCGGTGCGAACTCGCAGATCTGCGTCGCCTGCCGCTCCAGCTCCACAACCCGCGCGAAATAATCCGCATACCGCTTATCGTCAATCAGTTTCCTGCACAGCCGCTCGAAAATACCGTCGGTTTGCAGCACCCCGTCGATCCGCTGCGCCACATCCAACTGCGGCTTGCGAATGGCCTGTTCGAACTGGCCGATGTATCCGCCGGAGACAAAGACCCGCAACCCCAGCTCCACCTGGGTGATCCCCGCGTCCTCCCTCCGTCGCTTGAGCTCCGTGCCGAAGAACTCCCATGCCGCCTGCCGAGAACCGTTGGCCATTGCCGAACCCCTTTGTGCTGCCCCGCAGTTGTAGGGCACAGACCCCTCCCGAGTGTAGGCGCGGAGCGTCACCGTAGGGATGCGAAGAGTGAAACTGCAAAAGGAAGGGGAGCACGGTGGAGGCACGACACTCGGCGCACTGCGTCGGAGAAGCGGAGGACGCGGTGAAAGAATTGCGGGCAGAACTCGCCAAGGCGGGAATTACCCTGCCATCACTGGGCCTGGACCCGGTGAGTCTTGCGCGGGAAGCACCCTGTCCGCTCGTGGAATTGGGCCGGTGTTCCGTGGAGACCGCCCGGCGGCTCGCGGCGGTGCTGCGATGAAGCCCCCGGTCGGCGCGTATGTCGTGGACACCCGCAGCGGACGCATCGGCATCGTCATGGGGCATGAGGGGCCCTATGTGCAGTTGCGGCCGTACGGAGGCGGGAAGGAATGGGACGTGGACCCCGGCGCCGTCCGGCACGCCACCCCGGCCGAGCGGCTGAGCGCGGCGACGGCGTACGCCAACGCCCGCAGCAGGGGAGAGGTCCCTTGACCCGGGTGACCCGGGTGACCCGGGCAACCCCGGTGACCCGTTGATCCTGCGAGAATGACGCCATGAGTCTGTTCCGCGACGACGGCATCGTGCTGCGCACCCAGAAGCTGGGTGAGGCGGACCGGATCATCACGCTGCTCACACGCGGTCACGGACGCGTACGGGCCGTGGCCCGGGGCGTGCGCCGGACGAAGTCGAAGTTCGGTGCGCGCCTCGAACCCTTCTCGCACGTCGACGTGCAGTTCTTCTCGAAGGGGAGCGAGCTCGTCGGGCGCGGGCTGCCGCTGTGCACGCAGAGTGAGACCATCGCGCCGTACGGCGGCGGGATCGTCAGCGACTACGCGCGGTACACCTCCGGGACCGTCATGCTGGAGACCGCCGAGCGGTTCACCGATCACGAGGGGGAGCCGGCCGTGCAGCAGTATCTGCTGCTCGTCGGCGGGCTGCGGACCCTCGCCCGGGGAGAGCACGCCCCGCATCTCGTGCTCGACGCCTTCCTGCTGCGCTCCCTCGCCGTCAACGGGTACGCCCCGAGCTTCACGGACTGCGCGAAGTGCGGGATGCCCGGTCCCAACCGGTTCTTCTCGGTCGCCTCGGGCGGTTCCGTCTGCGTGGACTGCCGGGTACCCGGCAGCGTCGTACCCTCGCCCCAGGCCCTCGAACTCCTCGCCGCGCTGCTTACGGGAGACTGGGACACTGCGGACGCGTGCGAGGCGCGGTACGTCCGCGAGGGCAGCGGGCTGGTGTCCGCGTATCTGCACTGGCACATGGAGCGCGGGCTGCGTTCCCTGCGGTACGTGGAGAAGTAGGCCCGCCCGTACAGACGTATTGCAAGCAAGCACGAGGAGCGAGAGACACATGGCCGTACGCGGGATCCTGGGGCGGCAGCGCCGGGAGTACAGGACGCCGGAGCCGCACCCGTCCGGCGCACGGCCGCCGAAGCTCGGAGAGCTCGTACCGAAGCATGTGGCGATCGTCATGGACGGCAACGGACGATGGGCCAAGGACCGGGGGCTGCCGCGCACCGAGGGTCACAAGGTCGGCGCCGAGCGGGTGCTGGACGTGCTCCAGGGCGCCATCGAGATGGGCGTCGGCGCGATCTCCCTGTACGCCTTCTCCACCGAGAACTGGAAGCGGTCGCCGGACGAGGTCCGCTTCCTGATGAACTTCAACCGGGACTTCATCCGCAAGACCCGCGACCAGCTCGACGAGCTGGGCATCCGCGTGCGCTGGGTGGGCCGGATGCCGAAGCTGTGGCGTTCCGTGGCCAAGGAGCTGCAGATCGCCCAGGAGCAGACCAAGGACAACAACCGGCTGACCCTGTACTTCTGCATGAACTACGGCGGGCGGGCCGAGATCGCCGATGCCGCGCAGGCGATGGCCGAGGACGTGAAGAGCGGGAAGCTCGACCCGTCGAAGGTCAACGAGAAGACCTTCTCGAAGTACATGTACTACCCGGACATGCCGGACGTGGACCTGTTCCTGCGCCCGAGCGGTGAGCAGCGCACCTCCAACTACCTGATCTGGCAGAGCGCGTACGCCGAGATGGTCTTCCAGGACGTGCTGTGGCCGGACTTCGACCGGCGCGACCTGTGGCGGGCGTGCCTGGAGTTCGCCTCGCGCGACCGGCGGTTCGGCGGGGCCATCCCGAACGAGGAGCTGCTGGCCATGGAGGGCCGGCAGGAGTAGGCCCCCACCGGCCCCCCCGCCCACCGGGTCCCCGCCCACCTGGCTCCCGGCCTCTCCCTGGGCCCGGCAGCCCCCCGGTGGCAGCCGGGCCGTGCCGGCGGTGTGCTGGGGGCATGGGTTCGACGGCCGTCAGCGCGCCTCAGAAGACGAGTAAGCGGGCCGGGGCCTTCGTCGCGGCCTCGCTCGCCCTGTTCTGCATCCAGCTCGACTTCTTCGCGCTCAACCTGGCCATCCCCGGCATCTCCGCCGAGTTGGACACGACGGTCTCGGCGGCCCAGTGGACGCTGTCCGCCTACATGCTCGCCATCGGCTGTCTCTTCATCGTCGGCGGGCGGCTGGGCGATCTGCTCGGCCGCCGTCCGATCCTGCTGATCGGGATCGGCCTGTTCGCCGCCGCCTCCGTGGGCTGTGCTCTCGCGCCCACTCTGGGCGTCCTCGTCGTGTCCCGTGTGGTCCAAGGTGCCGGCGCGGCACTGATCTTTCCCGTGTCGGTCTCCGTCATCAGCAACGCCTTTCCCGAGGAGACCCGGGCCCGTGCGCTCGGCGCGGTGTTCGGGATCGCCAACGTCGGCACCGCCCTCGGACCGTTCGTGGGCGGCGGCTTCACCGACGGCCCCGGCTGGCGGTGGATCTTCTGGCTGCTGGCTCCGCTCAGCGCCCTCTCCCTGCTGATCGCCCTGCGGTACGTCCCCGACTCCCGGGACGAGAGCGCTCCCCGCCAGATCGACCTGCCCGGATGTCTGGCCGTCGTGATCAGCCTGGCCGCCCTGACCCTCGCCGTGGAGCGGGGCAGCGCCTGGGGCTGGGACCACGCGCGCACACTCGCCCTGCTCGGCGTAGCGGTGGCGGCCGGTGCGCTCTTCGTCCTGCGGGAGCGCACCTGCCGTCATCCACTGGTCGACTTCCGGCTCTTCCGCAACATCCGCTTCGACCTCGTCACCGTGATGGGGTCGGTGGCCAACATGGGATACGCCGTCACCGTGTTCCTCGCCACCCTGCAGTTGCAGCAGGTGCGGGGCCTGTCCGCGATCCTGTCCGGCACGGTCTTCCTCGCCCCGGCCGTGATGGTGGCCTGCGCCGGGCCCATCGGCGCCTGGCTCTCCACCCGGATGCGCCCCACCAGCGTCATGGCCCTGGCCGGGACCATCGCCGGCACCGGCATGCTCGGGCTGAGCTGGGCCTGGTCCTGGTGGGTCTACCTGCCCGTCTTCACCTGGTCCGCGCTCGGCCTCGGCCTGGGCTGGACCTTCGCCAGCGTGGCCACCCAGCAGGTCGTCCCGCCCGCCCGCGCCGGAGAGGCCTCGGGTGTCGTCCTCACGGCCCTTGTCACCCTGGGCGCCATCGGCCTGGCCGCCGTGGCCGCGGCGATCACCTCCCTCACCCCGGAGACCGGCCCGGAGCGCGCCTACGACCTCCTCCTGCGCATCGGCGGCGTCGTCATCCTCGCCTCCGCCGCCCTCTCGCTGCTCGTCCGCCGCAGGCTCACCGCCCGCGGCCTGGTGCCGTCCGCCTGAGGAACCTTTGGCAAGGGCAGGACAGGCGGCCACGTCCCGGCCGCCACCGAGCCATGCGACGTTCATGTACCGACTCGACGATGCGGCGGATCACCCGGTCTGCCGCATCAGTCGCTTTGATGCGGTCCTGAACGAAAACGGCACCGCAATGAGACGTCTCACCCCCGCGCTGGCCCTCGGCCTCGCGACCCTCGTGGTGGCCCCGTCGGCCGCCCAGGCGACGGACCACCGGCTGCCCCGAGCCGCCGTCCGCGACAGCTTCGGCACCAAGGCCTCCTACGTCCCCCAGCAGAACGCCCGCACCTACCAGCGGCCCCCGGCAGGCTTCGTGCCCGTCTTCACCGAGAACGTCTCCCGGCACGGCTCCCGGGCCGCCACCGACAGCGAGGACGGCGACCTGATCCTCGCCCTGTGGGACAAGGCGCAGGACGAGGGGCAGCTCACCCGCGCGGGGCGGGAGTTCGGGCCCAAGGTGCGGGCGCTGCTCGACGCCATGTCCAAGGTCGGCTACGGCAACCTCAGCGGCCGCGGCAAGCAGGAGATCGAGGGCACGGCCGTACGCATGGAGCAGCGGCTGCCGGGGCTGTTCCGGCAGATCGCCAAGGACGGCGACAAGATCGACGTCGTCAGCTCCGGACAGGGGCGGGCCGTCGACAGCGGCAACCTGTTCGCGGCCACCCTCGGGAACACCGACCCGGCGCTGAAGCCGCTGATCGGCCCGGCCCGCGCCGACGCGAACCTGCTGTACTTCCACAAGGCGGCCGGCGGTGCCGCCTACCGCGACTACATCGACAACGACCAGCGCCTCGCGGACACGCTCAAGAGCCTCGCCGGCCGGCCGAAGACCCACCGGGCCGCCCGCAGCGTCCTGAGCGAGCTCTTCACCCCGGCCTTCGTCCAGCGGATCACCGACGGCGAGTTCGCCTCGATCGGCACCGAGGTGCAGGCCGCGCAGGCCGTCTTCAACCTGTACGCCATCGCCCCGGCCATGAGCGAGGAGAGCCCCGGCGGCAAGGGCTGGGGCATGGAGCGGTACATCTCGCGAGGCGACGCCGCCTGGTTCGGATACCTCAGCGACGTCGAGGACTTCTACGAGAAGGGCCCCGGCTTCGCCGGCAGCGACATCACGTACAAGATGGCGGACGTCCTCCTCGACGACTTCTTCCAGCAGGTCGAGGCCAAGCGCGCCGGCACCAGCGACCTGGGCGCGGAACTCCGCTTCACCCACGCCGAGGAGATCATCCCCCTCGCCGCGCTGATGAAGCTGCCGGGCAGCACGCAGGGTGTGACGGCCGAGAAGCCCTACACCTACGCCGACAACACCTGGCGCGGCGCCTCGGTCGCCCCGATGGCCTCGAACATCCAGTGGGACGTCTTCCGCAAGGGCAGCACCTATCTCGTGCGCATGCTCTACAACGAGAAGGAGACGCCCTTCAAGACCGGCTGCCGACCAGTTGCCAAGGGCAGCAAGTTCTACGACTTCAACGAACTGGAGCGCTGCTTCAAACGAAGCTGAAGGTCACTGACCCCAGGGGCGCGGGGAACTGCGCGACAAGCCCCCACGCACCCGCAGCCGACAACTCACCGGCCAGCAGCCGCACAATCCGCACAGGTCCCGAAAATCTCCACCGTATGAGCCACGTTCACATACCCGTGCTCCGCGGCGATGGAATCCGCCCACTTCTCCACGGCAGGGCCCTCGACCTCGACGGCCTTGCCGCACCCGCGGCACACAAGGTGGTGGTGATGATCGTCCGTGGAGCAACGGCGGTAGACGGACTCGCCGTCGGCGGTACGCAGGACATCGACCTCACCGGCGTCGGCGAGGGACTGCAGCGTGCGGTAGACCGTGGTGAGCCCGACCGAGTCGCCCTTGTGCTTGAGCATGTCGTGCAGGTCCTGCGCACTGCGGAACTCGTCGACCTCTTCCAGGGCCGCCGACACGGCGGCCCGCTGCCGGGTGGCGCGGCCCTTCACGGACGGTCCAGCGGTCGTCACCGTTGCCTCCTCACGTCTGCCTTGCCCGGGCCATTGTGCCAGCCCGGGGTGGGGGCGGTCAGACGCCGACTTCGTCGGCCGCCTCCCGGGTACCCGGAATCGTGCACTCGCCCGGGTCATGGGCGGTTTGCGCGGAAGCCCGGTCACGGGCGCGGCGGCGGGCCAGCGGAGCCGCGAGTGCCGTCAGCACGATGAACGCGCCGATGGTCAGCAATACGATCGTCGCACCGGGCGGGACATCCTGGTAGTACGAGGTGACCGTGCCGCCGATCGTCACGCTCACGCCGATGGCGACGGCGATCGCGAACGTGGCCGCGAAGCTGCGGCTGATCTGCTGCGCCGCCGCGACGGGCACCACCATCAGCGCGCTGACCAGCAGCAGGCCGACCACGCGCATCGCCACCGTCACCGTGACGGCCGCGGTGATCGCCGTCAGCAGGTTCAGGGCGCGCACCGGCAGGCCCGTCACCCGGGCGAACTCCTCGTCCTGGCTGACCGCGAAGAGCTGCCGGCGCAGGCCGAGCGTGACCAGGACGACGAAGGCGGCCAGCACGCAGATCGCCGTGACGTCCGACTCGGACACCGTCGACAGGGAGCCGAACAGGTACGACGTCAGGTTGGCGTTGGAGCCCGTCGGCGCGAGGTTGATGAACATCACACCGCCGGCCATGCCGCCGTAGAAGAGCATCGCGAGGGCGATGTCGCCGCGGGTCTTGCCGTACCAGCGGATCAGCTCCATGAGGACCGCGCCGAGGACGGAGACGAGGGTCGCCATCCACACCGGGGACCAGGTCAGCAGGAAGCCGAGGCCGACGCCGGTCATCGCCACGTGGCCGATGCCGTCGCCCATCAGGGCCTGGCGGCGCTGGACCAGGTAGATCCCCACCGCGGGGGCGGTGATGCCGACCAGGACGGCGGCGAGCAGCGCCCGCTGCATGAAGGCGTAGTCGAGGAAGTCCATCAGCTCAGCAGTCCCGTACGGATCGGTTCGGCGCCGGCCGGCGCGTGCGGGTGTACGTGGTCGTGGCCGGGGAGGGCGTGCTGCCCGACCGCCTTCGGGGGCGGGCCGTCGTGCACGACGCAGCCGTCGCGCAGGACTACCGCCCGGTCGATGAGGGGCTCCAGCGGGCCCAGTTCGTGCAGCACGAGCAGCACGGTGGTGCCCTGGGCGACCTGCTCGCGCAGCGTGTGCGCGAGCACCTCCTGGCTGGCCAGGTCGACGCCCGCCATCGGCTCGTCCATGATCAGCAGCTCGGGCTCGGAGGCGAGGGCACGGGCGATCAGGACGCGCTGGTGCTGGCCGCCGGAGAGGGCGTCGACCGAGTCCTTGGCCCGGTCCGCCATGCCGACGAGGTCCAGAGCCTCCCGTACGGCCTTGTGGTCGGCCTTGCGCAGCACGCCGAAGCGGGCCCGGGACAGGCGGCCGGAGGAGACCACCTCGGTCACCGTGGCGGGCACGCCGCCCGCGGCCGTGGTGCGCTGCGGGACGTAGCCCACGCGCCGCCAGTCGCGGAACCGTGCCCGGTCCGTGCCGAACAGCTCGATCTCGCCGGCGCCGGTCTGCACCTGGCCGATGATGCTGCGCACGGCCGTGGACTTGCCGGAGCCGTTCGCGCCGAGCAGCGCGACGACCTCACCGCGGTGCACGGTGAGGTCGATGCCGCGCAGGACGGGGCGCGAGCCCAGGTCCGCGCGGACGCCGCGCAGGGATACGACGGGCTCGGTCATGCCGTCCTCCGATGAGTGAGTCACTTGGCTCCCAGGGCCGTCCGCAGGGCCTTGAGGTTGGCTTCCATGACCTGGAAGTAGTCGTCGCCCCGGGACTTGTCGGTGATGCCCTCGAGCGGGTCGAGGACGTCCGTCTTCAGGTTCGCGTCCCGGGCCAGGGTCTTCGCGGTCCTGTCGGAGACCAGGGTCTCGTAGAAGACGGTGGTGACGCCGTCGGCCTTGGCCTCCTGCTGGAGCTCCTTGACCCGGGCGGCGCTGGGCTCGCTCTCGGGGTCGACGCCGGAGATGGCCTCCTGGGTGAGGCCGTAGCGCTCGGCGAGGTAGCCGAAGGCGGCGTGGTTGGTGAAGAAGACCTTGGACCTGCTGTCCTTCAGGCCGTTCTCGAAGTCGCTGTTCAGGCCGCCCAGCTTCTTGACCAGGGCCTCGGTGTTCTTCTTGTAGTCGGCCGCGTGGTCCGGGTCGGCCTTCTCGAAGGCCTTGCCGACGCCCTGGGCGATCTCGGCGTACTTCACCGGGTCCAGCCAGACGTGGGGGTCGCGGCCGTGCTCCTCCTCTTCGGAGTGGCCTTCCTCGCCCTCGTGGCTGTGCCCGGCGCCGCCGTGGTCCTCGAGGTGGGTCAGCGAGGCCGCGTCGATCTTCGTCTCTATGCCGGTCTGCGAGACGGCCTCGTCGACGGCGGGCTGGAGCCCCTTGAGGAAGAGCGCCGCGTCGGCCTCCTCGAGCTGGGCGCGCTGCTGGGTGCTGATCTCCAGGTCGTGCGGTTCCTGGCCGGGCTCGGTCAGACTGGTGACGTTCGCGTGGTCGCCGCCTATCTGCTCGGCGAGGAACGCCATGGGGTAGAACGACGCGACGACGTCGAACTTCTCCGTGTTGCCCGTCGCCGCGCTGTCGCTGGAGCAGGCGGTCAGAGCGCCGAGGCCGAGAGAGGCGGCCGCGGCGGCGGGTATGAGGCGTCGTCGTACGTTCATGACACTCATTTTCAACAAATATGGAAACCGTTGTCAACAAACGTCCTGAACTGGGCCGGGAACAGGGCTCGCGGCCCTCTGGCGGTCGCTGAGGGGGGAGCGATTTGATTGGAGGGGCGTCCCCGCCGGTAACCTGAATCATTCGCTGGAAGCAACTCGCTTCGTCGCCCGTCGTCGTAATGAAGAGAGCACCGTGGCCGCCGACAAGATCGACACCATCGTCAGCCTGAGCAAGCGCCGTGGCTTCGTATTCCCCTGTAGTGAGATCTACGGCGGTCAGCGCGCCGCCTGGGACTACGGCCCGCTGGGTGTCGAGCTCAAGGAGAACCTCAAGCGCCAGTGGTGGCGCTACATGGTGACGTCGCGCGAGGACGTGGTCGGTATCGACTCGTCCGTCATCCTGGCCCCCGAGGTCTGGGTCGCCTCCGGCCACGTCGCCACGTTCACGGACCCCCTCACCGAGTGCACCTCCTGCCACAAGCGGTTCCGCGCGGACCACCTGGAGGAGGCCTACGAGGAGAAGAAGGGCCGCGCCCCGGAGAACGGGCTCGCGGACCTCAACTGCCCCAACTGCGGAAACAAGGGCACCTTCACCGAGCCCAAGCAGTTCTCCGGCCTGCTGTCGACCCACCTCGGCCCGACGCAGGACTCCGGCTCCGTCGCCTATCTGCGGCCCGAGACCGCGCAGGGAATCTTCACCAACTTCTCCCAGGTGCAGACCACTTCGCGCCGCAAGCCGCCGTTCGGCATCGCCCAGATGGGCAAGTCCTTCCGCAACGAGATCACGCCCGGCAACTTCATCTTCCGCACTCGCGAGTTCGAGCAGATGGAGATGGAGTTCTTCGTCAAGCCGGGCGAGGACGAGACGTGGCAGGAGTACTGGATGGAGCAGCGCTGGAACTGGTACACCGGTCTCGGCCTGCGCGAAGAGAACATGCGGTGGTTCGAGCACCCGAAGGAGAAGCTCTCCCACTACTCCAAGCGCACCGCCGACATCGAGTACCGCTTCCAGTTCGGCGGCAGTGAGTGGGGCGAGCTCGAGGGCGTCGCCAACCGCACCGACTACGACCTCGGTGCCCACTCCAAGGCCTCCGGCCAGGACCTCACCTACTTCGACCAGGAAGTCGGCGAGCGCTGGACGCCGTACGTCATCGAGCCCGCGGCCGGTGTCGGCCGGGCGATGCTCGCCTTCCTGCTCGACGCCTACCTCGAGGACGAGGCGCCCAACGCCAAGGGCAAGATGGAGAAGCGCACCGTGCTGCGCCTGGACCACCGTCTCGCGCCGGTGAAGGTCGCGGTGCTCCCGCTGTCCCGGAACCCGGAGCTCTCCCCGAAGGCCAAGGGCCTCGCGCAGGCGCTGCGCCAGAACTGGAACATCGAGTTCGACGACGCCGGCGCCATCGGCCGCCGCTACCGTCGCCAGGACGAGATCGGCACGCCGTTCTGCGTGACCGTCGACTTCGACACGCTCGAGGACAACGCGGTCACCGTCCGCGAGCGTGACTCGATGAAGCAGGAGCGGGTGTCCCTCGACCAGATCGAGGGGTACCTGGCGGCCCGCCTGGTCGGCTGCTGACCGCTTTTCGCGTGCACGTCGGTGCCGGGTTCCTCTTCGGAGGGGCCCGGCACTGTCGCGTTTTCGGGGGTGGAGCGAGCGGGAGTGGTCCTCCAGCGCCGGGGTCGATTGGACCTGTTTCCCGGGGTGGCGCCGCGCCAGGGTGAGCGGCATGACCATCGCGTTTCTGCTGACCACCCTTGTCGTCGTCGCCACGCCCGGCACCGGCGTCGTCTACACCCTCGCCGCCGCGCTCTCCCGTGGCCGCCGCGCGAGTGTCGTCGCGGCCGTCGGCTGCACGCTCGGCATCGTGCCGCATCTGCTGGCCACGGTCACCGGCGTCGCCGCCCTGCTGCACGCCAGCGCGACGGCCTTCGAGGTGCTGAAGTACGCCGGGGTCGCCTATCTCCTCTACATGGCGTGGGCGACCGTGCGGGACAAGGAGGCGCTCGTGGTGGAAGAGGAGCGGGCGTCCGCGCCGGCGGCGGTGTCGGCGCGGCGGGTGATCGTGCGGGGTGTGCTGATCAACATCCTCAATCCGAAGCTGACGATCTTCTTCTTCGCGTTCCTGCCGCAGTTCGTGAGCCCGGGGGAGCCTCGCGCGGTGGTGCGGATGCTGGGGCTGGGCGGGGTGTTCATGCTGGCGACGTTCGTGGTGTTCGCGGTGTACGGGGTGCTGGCCGCGTCGGTACGCAGTCACGTCATCGGGCGGCCGCGGGTGATGGCCTGGCTGCGGCGGGGGTTCGCGGGGTCGTTCGTGGCGCTGGGGGCGAAGCTGGCGTTCACGGCGCGGTAGCCGGTAGCGGGTAACCGGCGGGGGTGACAAATATCGACTGACAGATATTGAAATCTGTCAGTCGTCATGGCATGGTGGCTGGCATGACGATGCGAACCCGACCCCTCGGAACCACCGGCCCCCAGGTCTCCGCCCTCGGTCTCGGCTGCATGGGCATGTCCGCGCTGTACGGCGAGGCGGACCGGGCCGAATCCATCGCGACCCTCCACGCGGCGCTCGAAGCGGGCGTCACCCTGCTGGACACCGGCGACTTCTACGCCATGGGCCACAACGAACTGCTGATCGGCGAGGCCCTGCGCGCGGCCCCCGCGGCCCGGCGTGAACAGGCGCTGGTCAGTGTGAAGTTCGGCGCCCTGCGCGACCCGGACGGCGGCTGGTCCGGCTACGACGGCCGGCCCGCCGCCGTGAAGAACTTCGCCGCGTACTCCCTCCAGCGGCTCGGCGTCGACCACATCGACGTCTACCGCATCGCCCGCCTCGACCCGGACGTGCCGATCGAGGAGACGGTCGGCGCGATCGCGGAACTCGTCGAGAAGGGACATGTGCGGCACATCGGCCTGAGCGAGGTCGGCGCGGAGACCATCCGCCGGGCCGCCGCCACCGCGCCGATCTCCGACCTCCAGATCGAGTACTCCCTCATATCGCGCGGCATCGAGGACGAGATCCTGCCGACCACGCGTGAGTTGGGCATCGGCATCACGGCGTACGGAGTGCTCTCCCGGGGCCTGATATCGGGCCACTTCACCGCGGACCGGCAGCTCGGCGCGGGCGACTTCCGATCGCTGTCGCCGCGCTTCCAGGGCGAGAACCTCCGGCACAACCTGGACCTCGTCGAGGCGCTGCGGAAGATCGCCGAGCAGAAGGGCGCCAGCGTCGCGCAGACGGCCATCGCCTGGGTGCTCTCCCGCGGTGAGGACATCGTGCCGCTGGTCGGCGCCCGCCGCCGCGACCGGCTCACGGAGGCGCTGGGCGCGCTGGACGTGACGCTGGACGCGGCCGACCTGACCGCGATCGAGGAGGCCGTACCAGCCGGTGCCGCCGCGGGTGAACGCTACCCGGCGGCCCAGATGGCGCACCTCGAGAGCTGAGCCGGGCTCCGGGTACGGTCTGGGCATGGCACCGACCAGCGAGACTCTGACCGCCGAGCGCATCCTCGAGGCCACCGAGGAGGTGCTGCGGCGCCACGGCCCGGCCAAGGCCACCGTCGTGGACGTCGCCCGGGCGCTCGGGGTCAGCCACGGCAGTGTCTACCGCCACTTCCGGACCAAGGCGGCGCTGCGCGAGGCGGTCACCAAGCGCTGGCTGGACCGCACGTCCGGGGAGCTGTCCGGCATCGTCGCCGGCGGCAGCGCCCCGGAGGCCCGGCTGCGGGACTGGCTCGCCGCGCTGTTCGCCGCGAAGCGCCGCAAGGCGGGCGATGATCCGGAGCTCTTCGCCACGTACATGGTCCTCACCGACGAGGCCGGTACAGCGGTCGGCGAGCACATCACCGACCTCACCGCCCAACTGGCCCGCATCATCCGGTCCGGCGTGGAGAACGGCAGCTTCACCGCCACCGACCCGGAGGCCTCGGCCCGCGCGGTCTTCCAGGCGACCGGCCGCTTCCACGACCCCTGCTATGCGCGGGAGTGGGAGCAGCCCGGCGTGGAGGGGGAGTTCGAGGCGGTGGTGGAGCTGGTGGTGCGGGGGCTGCACGCCTAGGTCGTGTCCGCAAAGTCCCGTCGTCCGCCCGGAGGGCGGGCCTCGCGGCGTCTGGTGCGTGCTCTCGGCGTGCCGGGCGGAGCCTCTCGTACTGGTTGTACTTGGGGGTTCGCCCGGTGCGGCGAGAGTGCGTGCCAGGCGTCGCGGGGCAGGCGGGACTTTGCGGACACGGCCTAGGGGGCTTCTGATGCAGAAGCGTCTTATGCCGCCGTCGGGTCCACCGTCGCCTGATGGGCCTCCGCCAGATGTTCCTCCGCCTTCAGCCAGGGCAGGAACTGGGCGCTTCTGCGCCAGCCGCAGGTGTCGCATCTGATGGTGCGCTGCATGCCCGTGCGCTGTACCCGCACCACGTGTTCGCGGCCGTGCTGGTCCCAGCGGCTGACCTTGCTCGAGTCGATCTGCGTCATGATGCCTCCCCGCGTCCAGGAATCCGGCCCGTCCGGTCCGCTCGCAGCAAGGAGTGTGCAGCAAGACCAACATCAACAGGGTTTCCCCGGATGCGAGTTATCAGGCCGTGAGATGTCTCAGACGACCGTGCGCGGGAGCCTGAGGCTCAGCAGACCTGTCAGCACCACCCCGGCGAGCTGCACCAGCAGCGTCGTGACCAGGGCGTTCCGCATGCCCATCCCCGGGACCAGGGACAGGAACAGCGTGCCCAGGGTGGCCACACCGAGGGCCAGTGCCGACTGCTGAGTGGTGATCATCACGCCGCTGCCGACACCGGCGCGGGCGGGCGGCACCTCGGAGAGGATGACCCGGTAGATGACGGGCAGTTGCAGTGCCTGGCCCGCGCCGGCGATCGCCGCGCCCGGGAGCAGTTCGACGAAGCCGAGGTGCGGCCAGAAGCGCCAGGCGGCCAGTGCCATCAACGCCAGGCCCACGCCCTGGAGTACGGCACCGGCCGTCACCACGCGCGTCCCGTAGCGGGCGACCAGCCGGGGGCCCAGCAGGGAGAAGACGAAGAACACCACCGCCAGAGGCAGGAGCGCCAGGCCCGCGGCGACCGGATCGAGCCCGGCGCCCTCCTGCAGGGCCACCGCGATCACGAACATGAAGCCGCTGAAGCCGATGGAGAAGGGCAGCACCAGCAGCAGTCCGCGGCGCAGTGACGTGAGCGCGAACAGGCTCGGCGGGACCAGCGGCGTACGGCCCTCGCGGTCGGCCCTGCGTTCCACCGCGTAGAACGCCGCCGCCACGAACGGGAACGCGGCCAGCGACAGCCACGTCCACAACGGCCAGCCCGCCGCCCGCCCCTCGGTGAGCGGGACGAGCAGGGTGAGCAGCGAGGCCGCGAGGAGGAACGTGCCGGGGACGTCGACCGGCTCCGGTCGCGGCGAGCGGGTCTCGGGGACCACCCGGACGGCCAGCACCAGGCCGGCGAGGACGACCGGCACATTGACGAGGAACACCGAGCGCCAGCCGGTACCGGCGATGTCGGCCGCGACGAGGACCCCGCCCAGGATCTGTCCGGCGACCATGGACAGCCCGGCGGTCGCGCCGTACAGGCCCATGGCCTTGGCACGCCGGGGGCCGGTCGTGGTGGCCTGGATGGTGGCCAGTACCTGCGGCAGCATCGCGGCGGCCGACGCGCCCTGCGCGACCCGGGCCGCGACCAGCGACCAGGCGTCCGGCGCAAGTCCGCACGCCAGCGAGGTCAGCCCGAAGGCCGCCATACCGCCGAGGAACAGCCGCCGCCGGCCGAACAGGTCACCGAGCCGGCCCCCGAGGACCAGCAGGACGGCGTACGACACCCCGTACCCGGCGACGACGAGTTCGAGGACCGCCTCGCTCGCGGCGAGGTCGGTGCCGATGGTGGGCAGGGCGACGTTGACGATGAAGAAGTCGACGAGGGGCAGGGCCGCGGCCAGCAGCACCGTGAACAGTCCGAGCCCGCCGAGCACGGGGGTCGGGGCGGCGGGCGGGCGGACGGCGCGTGAGGTGAGGGATTCCGTGGTCACGGTCATGAGCCTGCTGCCTCACTCAGGCTGGTACCAGAGTGTTCTTATCCTGGTAGCCACACCACCTGGAAACCGGGTCCGGGCGGCGGCAGGCTGGAGGGTATGACGACCATGGCCGAGGAGACGGCGGTACGCGCGCCCGGGGCGCCGCGCGACGGGGATGTCCGGCGGCACGAGCTGGCGGCGTTCCTGCGCAGCCGCCGGGAGCGGATCGCCCCCGAGCAGGTGGGCCTGCCCCGGGGCCGCCGGCGCCGTACGCCGGGTCTGCGCCGTGAGGAGGTCGCCCAGCTCTCGGCCGTGGGGGTCACCTGGTACACGTGGCTGGAGCAGGCCCGTGACATCCAGGTCTCCGTCCAGGTCCTCGACGCGCTCGCCCGCGCGCTGCTGCTCGACCCCGGGGAGCGCGCCCACCTCTTCCAGCTTGCCGGGGTCGCCGACCCGACGCCCGCGACGACGTGCCCGTCGGTCACGCCGGCGATGCGGGCGGTGCTGGAGCAGGTCGAGCCGTTCCCGGCGTGCCTGCAGAACAGCCGGTACGACATCCTCGCCTACAACCGCACGTACGGGCTGCTGCTGTGCGACCTGGACACGGTGCCGCCCGAGAACCGCAACTGCATGGTCCTGTCCTACACGCACGCCGAGTGGCAGTCGTCGATCGTGCACCTGGAGGAGACCCAGCGCCTGATGGCGGCCCGCTTCCGCGCCGCGATGGCCGGCCATCTCACCGAGCCCGCCTGGAAGATGCTGCTCAAGCGCCTGCGCACGGAGTCCCCCGAGTTCCGCACGGCCTGGGACCGCCACGAGGTGGTGTCCCACCGCACCAAACGCAAGGAGTTCCTCAACCGCCACGTCGGCCGCATCGCCGTCGATCACACGGACCTGTGGCTGACGCCGGGGGCGGGGCCGCGGATCGTGACGTACGTACCGGCGGACGAGGAGTCCCGGGAACGGCTGGAGAGGCTGCAGGTGATCGCCACGAGCGGCGCCGGAAGCCGGTGACGAGAGCACGGTCACCAATGGGCGCTGCCCACCAGGTAGGTGATGCCCACGAGGACGGCCAGGATCAGTACCGGGATCGCCAGGCCCTTCGCGACCGCGGTCAGTGTGTGCGTACCGCTCGCCGCCTTGCTCGTGTAGTGCTCCCGCCGTGCTCCCAGATCGTGCCGGGCGATCGCGCCGACGACCAGCGCCACCGCACCGGTGATCAGAGACACGGTGAGCGGTGTGAGCGCTCCGTGCTCGCGGATGTTGTCCTCGACGTTGCCGTAGACCCCTTCGTCGCCCCGCTCCGTGATGGCGACCACCGCCGCCTGGATGGACAGTACGAGCGTGGCGACCGCCGCGAGGGCGAGCGCGAGGGCGGCACCGGCAAGGGTGGGAGCGCGCCGGGACGGGGCTGACCGGTCCGTTCGCGTCTGGTGTGCAGCCGTTCGCGTCCGGTCTCCAGAGGTCTTGGACTGCGTCCCGCGACGGAGCGGGGTGCGCCGGTGCTCGGCGGTCACCCTGTCCGGCTTGCCGTCCGGTCCATGTGTCGGCTCTGCGGGGCCGTCCGAGGACTTGGAGCCGGGAGCCGTGTCGGGACCCGTTTCGCGTGCCGGGCCTATCACCGCCTCGACGTGGATCACCGACTCGTCCGCCACACCCTTCAGCACGATGTCGCCGGACAGACGCCCCTCGGCCGTCGTGTCGACGTGGACGTCCAGGCCCTTCTGGGTCGGATCGACCCGCAGCCACGACTGTTTGGGCTGGGCCAAGCAGTGACGGGCCAGCGGTGGGCCGTTCAGGGTCACGGACTGTTTCCGAGGGGGCGAGCCCTTTGGTGCCTGGCCGAAGTCCAGGTGGTCCGGGGACGGTGCGAGGTGGATCGTGCTCAAGGCGTCGGACGCCAGTTCGGCGATCGGCTGGATGTCGTTCCGCGCGACCTCCTCCAAGTGCTGACGCGCCCCTTCCGCCATGGGCAGCTCCCTGCGCTGCAGTCGTTTGCGCAACTCCGTCACGGCGCCTTGCCGTGTAAGGAATTCCTCGCTGTTCATGGCCGCCCGCAGGGAGGGCGGCGAGGGAACGGCGACGATCTTGATGCGGCCACGCCGACTGTGTGCCAGATGCAGCTCCCCGCGCAGCTCCGCCGCCTTCTTCGGCGTCTGATGGGGGTTCTGCTCCTGTACGTGCCTGTAGACGTACTCGTACAGGTCGTCGAGGGAGACTTTCCCGTCCGCGTCGAGGTCGGCCTCGCCGGTCTCCAGGCCCTCGACGACCGCGTGCGTGAACAGCGAAGGCCGCGGACCGGAGTTCTCCGCGAGTTTGCCGCCCTCGAAGGCGTACTCCATGGAGTCGGACGCGGTGATCACGGCCCACCCCCGCCCAGTGGCCGGCTCGCCCTTCGCGAACGACTCGAGGACGTTGATCTCTCCGGAAGCGCGGACGGAGGTCGAGCCCCGGGAGAAGGCGCCGCCGTAGCAGCAGTCGAGGAACAGGACGGTGCGGCCCGCCCGGGTGCCGTACATGCAACTGCGGACGAACTGGGAGGGGACAGCCGTGGCGGCCAGCAGCGGGGGCTCGGTGTCGCTCGCGGCCAGGTACAGCTCGCCGGCCTCGCTCTTGATGCCGTGACAGGAGAAGTGCAGCAGGAGCGTGTCGGCGCGGCCGCGCTCGTTGAAGAAGCCCTGGATGCGCCTGCGCATGAGGTCGGCCGACGCGTTGTGCACGACCTCCACCTCGAAGTCGCCGATCTGCGGGTCGTGCAGCACCCTCTCGAGGGCCGCGGCGTCCTGGGCGGGCGCCTTGAGCTTCTTGAGCCCTTGGTCCTCGTACCGGTCGTTGGCGATGATCAGCGCGTGTCTGGAATCCGTCATGGCTCTGCTCCGGCCGGGGAATGGCGCTCGACGAAGATCCTGAACGCCTCCGCGACCTGATCGTCGGTCGCCTCGGACACCTCCAGGACGTCGTCGCCCAGCTGCAGCCGCATGGACGGGTGGGTGTCATGACGCCGGCCCATCCAGGACCGGATCGCGGTCATCACCTGGCTCAGGGCGGCTGCAGAGCTGCCCAGGGTCACCAGCAGGGCACCGATCTGAGTGACGTCCACGGCCCGCGCTCCGGGCGGGACCTCCCCGCCGGGGAGCGTCGTGACGTCGTCCACGTCGAGATCGAGCAGTTCCTCGCGCAGGTAGCCGGTCAGCTCCGCGACCCGTTCGGCTTCCGCGTCCTCTTCGGTGAGGAGGATGTGCAGTGTGTTGTCCACCGTTCAGCCCCTTTGCTCGTGCTCTCGGGGCGGCGCAGAGTCGGAGTATCGGTGGGCTCTACGTCTTCACTTACAGTTTCTGCTGCTCAGAGCGGGGTGGCAAGTCGCCGACGGTGGAATGAGTTTCACGGTTCAACCGTAAGGCTCCTCACCTAACCTCCGCGGATACGCCCCGTGTTGTCGAAAGGGCAACGAACCACGGCTACGAGGCGCGGTCCGCGGTCACCGCCACATCACGCACTTCCGCCGACTCCAGCCGTTCGGCCGCCCGCTCGGCGGTCCCCCGAGCCCACCGCCCGCTCGTCACCGCCCCCAACGCCAGCACCGCGAACCCGCAAGCCGCGAGGATCCACCAGCCGGGCCGCGCCGCCGACAGGAACGTCTCCCGGTACGAGGACGAGCCCACGCCGGAGGCGAGCACCGCCCCCACCACCGCGACCCCCAGCGTCTGCCCGAGCTGTCGGCTCGTCGAGGCCACCGCCGCGGCCACACCCGCCTGCGCACGCGGCATCCCGGACACCGCCGTGTTGGTGATCGGCGCGTTGACGAACCCGAAGCCGATGCCGAAGAGGACGTAACCGGCGAAGAGCGTGACGTTGGAGGTCTCGGCCTCGAACGCGGCGAACAGCACGCCGCTCGCCGTCATCGCGAAGCCGGCGATCAGGAGCGGGAGGCGTGGGCCGCGTGTGCCGACCAGGCGGCCGGAGAGCGGGGCGCACAGGAAGGTCGGGGCCGCCATCGGCAGCATCCACAGACCTGCCTCCAGGGCGGTCAGGCCGCGGACGTTCTGGAGGTACAGCGTGGACAGGAAGAGGAATCCGCCGAGCGCGGCGAACGCGCTGACCGCGATGCCCGTGGCCCCGCTGAACGGCGCCGAGCGGAAGAACCGCAGGTCGATCAGGGGTTCCGCGCGGCGGGGCTCGTACCAGAGGAGGCCGGCGAGAGCGGCCAGGGCGACCACGGCCAGCGGGGCGATCGAGGCGAACGGCGTGGTCGGCGCCTCGATGATCGCGTACGTCAGGGAGCCGAAGAGGGCGATCACCAGGAGCTGGCCGACCGGGTCGGGGCGGCGGGCCTTGCCGGCGCGGGACTCGGGGACGAAGCGCAGGGTGAGGAGGAGGGCGGCGAGGCCCACCGGCAGGTTGATCCAGAAGATGGAGCGCCAGCCGACGGTTTCGACGAGGAGGCCGCCGACCAGAGGGCCGGCGGCCATCGATATGCCGACGACCGCGCCCCACACGCCGATCGCGCGGGCCCGCTCACGCGGGTCGGTGAACGTGTTGGTGATGATCGACATGGCGACCGGGTTCAGCATCGAGCCGCCCACCGCCTGCACCATCCGGAAGGCGACCAGCGCCTCCAGGTTCGGCGCGAGGGAGCACAGCACCGAGCCGAGGGTGAAGACGACAAGGCCCGCCATGAAGACGCGTTTGCGGCCGATCCGGTCGGCCGTGGAGCCCGCGAGCATCAGCAGCGAGGCCAGGACCAGGGTGTAGGCGTCGATCGTCCACTGCAGACCTGAGGTGCTCGCACGCAGGTCCTGCTGCATGGACGGCAGGGCCACGTTCAGGACCGTGTTGTCGAGGCTCACGATCAGCAGGCTCATACAGCAGATCGCGAGCACCAGCATGCGGCGGCGGGGGCTGAGCTCGGGCATGCGCGCCATCGTACGCCGATTTCGATAGTGTGGCTAACTAATGAATTTTGCCGTCTCATTGCACGGCACAATGGATGCATGTCCACGCCCCTCCAGATCGGCCCGCACACCGTCCGGCCCCCCGTCGTCCTGGCCCCCATGGCCGGGATCACCAACGCGCCCTTCCGCACTCTGTGCAGGGAGTTCAGCGGAGGCAAGGGCCTGTTCGTCAGCGAGATGATCACCACCCGGGCGCTGGTCGAACGCAACGAGAAGACCATGCAGCTCATCCACTTCGACGAGACGGAGCGGCCCCGGTCGATCCAGCTCTACGGCGTGGACCCGGCCACCGTCGGCAAGGCCGTCCGCATGATCGCGGAAGAGGACCTCGCCGACCACATCGACCTCAACTTCGGCTGCCCGGTGCCGAAGGTCACAAGGAAGGGCGGCGGCTCCGCGCTGCCGTACAAGCGGAACCTGCTGCGGGGCATCCTGCGCGAGGCCGTCAGCGGCGCCGGCGATCTGCCCGTCACGATGAAGATGCGCAAGGGCATCGACGACGACCACATCACCTTCCTGGACGCCGGCCGGATCGCCGTCGAGGAGGGCGTCACCGCCATCGCGCTGCACGGCCGCACCGCCGCCCAGCACTACGGCGGCACCGCCGACTGGGACGCCATCGCCCGGCTGAAGGAGCACGTGCCGGAGATCCCGGTGCTCGGCAACGGCGACATCTGGTCGGCCGAGGACGCGCTGCGGATGGTGCGCGAGACCGGCTGCGACGGAGTCGTCGTGGGGCGTGGCTGCCTCGGGCGGCCGTGGCTGTTCGCCGACCTGGTGGCCGCCTTCGAGGGGCGCACCCAGGACGTCGCCCGCCCGGCGCTGCGCGAGGTCGCCGACGTCATGGTCCGGCACGCCACCCTGCTCGGTGAGTGGATCGGGGACGAGGCACGCGGGGTCATCGACTTCCGCAAGCACGTCGCCTGGTACCTGAAGGGCTTCGCGGTCGGCTCCGAGATGCGCAAGCGCCTCGCGATCACCTCCTCGCTCGAAGCGCTGCGCTCCGGTCTGGACGAGCTGGACCTCGACCAGCCCTGGCCCGCCGGCGCCGACGGGCCGCGGGGCCGTACGTCCGGCAACAACCGGGTGGTGCTGCCGGACGGCTGGCTCAAGGACCCGTACGACTGTGCCGGGGTCGGCGAGGACGCCGAGCTCGACACTTCCGGCGGCTGATCAGCCTTCCGAGCGGTGCGGCGTGGAGCCGTACGCCTTGAGGAAGCGGTCGCGGAAGGAGCTCATCTTCCACACCGGGGCGTCGCGGTCGGGCTTGAGGCCCTCCGTCCAGTTCCAGTCGGCGACCTTGTCGAGGACCTTCGGGTCCTTCGCGACGATGGAGACGGGCACGTCGCGGCTGGCGCGGGTGCCGCTGACCCGGGCCATGGGCTGGTGGTCGCCGAGGAAGACCAGGACGGTGTCGTCGGTGCCGTAGCGCTCCAGCCACTGGGTGAGGCTGGTGACCGAGTACTGGATGGACTTGCCGTACTCCTGCCGGGACTTGGTGGTGTCGGTGAGGACGTCCGACGCCTTGTTGCCGGCCTTCTCGATGGCGTCGAAGCGTGAGCCGTCACCGAGTTCGTCCCAGCCGACCATCTTCGGGATGGGCGCCCAGGGCTGGTGGCTGGAGGTCAGGATGACGAACGACATCAGCGGCTTGTCGCGCTTCTTGCCGTGCACCTGGCGCTGGAACGCCTCCAGCGCGTACTGGTCGGGCATGGTGGACCAACTGAACTTCGGGCCCTTGTAGCCCAGGTCGTAGGCGTCGTAGAGCTTGTCTAGGCCGTACCACTTCTCCTCCGGCCAGCCCTTCTGCACGCCGGGCATCACACCGACCGTGTCCCAGGCGCCGCTCTTGCGGAACGCCTTGGTGAGCGTGAGATGGTCGCCCGCGGTGACCGTGCGGTAGCGGCGCTGGTTGTCGATCCACAGGCCGGACATGGTCGTGGAGTGGCCGAGCCAGCTACTGCCTCCGTAGGTCGCAGAGGTCAGCCAGCCGCTGCGGGCGGCGAAGCCGGCCTTCTCCAGGGCCTTGCCGCTGGTGTCGAGGGTGCGGTCGACGCCGGGCGCCATGATCGGGTCCTCGATGGCGCTGCGGCCGTAGCTCTCGATGAAGGTGAAGATCACGTCCTTGCCGCGCAGGTCGGGCAGCAACTGGTCGGGCGGGGTGTTGCCGAAGGTGTCCGCCTGGGCGTGCTTCGCGAAGGCCGCCTCGTCGCGCAGGGACTCCACCGTCCGCTGGGCGTGGACCCGGAGGGCTCCGGCGCCGCGCTCGGAGGCGATCGGCCCGCCGAAGAGCGTCAGGCCCAGGGCGGAACAGGTGACCCAGACGACGCCGGCGATCAGCGCGCCCCGGGCCGCCCGGGGCCGGTGGCGGACGAGCAGGCCGCTGAGCCGAACCGTCGCCGCGACCATGACCGCCGCCAGCAGCAGGACCAGCACGATCGCGCCGACGGCGGCGGCGGTCGCGACGCCCCCGCCCAGCGTGTCCCCGACGTACGCCTGGGCGTCGGGCAGCAGGTCCCAGTCCAGCGCGGCGTTGAAGCCCCGGCCCAGATACTCGTTGAACCCCATGTCGAGCAGGTTCACGGCGGTCAGCGCGGTCAGGCCCAGCCCGTACAGCGCCGCCGCGACCAGCCGGGGCCGACGCGGCAGCCACAGCACCACGACGGCCCCGATGACCGCCTCGGCCGGTATACGCGTGAAGCTCTTCGGCCCGACGGCGGGGAGGGTGTTGGGCAGCAGCAGGGCACCGAGGACCAGGGCGGCGGCGAGGGTGGTGGTCGTCCAGCGGAGGGCGCGGGCGGCGGTTGTGGACCGGGCGGGTTCGGGCGTGCCGGGTACGTCGTCCGAGGGGGGAGTCTCCTCCGCCGATGCCGACGCAGGCTCTGACCGCGATGACTGGCGCAAGCGTGTGAAGACAGGCACCCGAAGGTCCTTCCCGTACGAAACCCGGTGAGGTGGCGGACCCGCGTGGGGGTTCGGGTCCGCCTCAGTTCCGTACGGGGCGCCCACCAGGTGCGTTCAGCCCGCCGGGCCAGCGCTCGGCAAACACCCGGCAAACGCCCGGCCAACCGCCCCTCAGACGCCCCCGACCGCCGTGAGCAGCGCCAACGGGGCCGAGGCCGAGCGGGATTCACGTACGCACGCGTGCGGGTACGGGACCGGCTCCGGGTGAGTGTCGCGGCCGTAGCCCGCGAGGACCTCCGGGAGGCGGTTGCCGGTCGCGGTCGCCGCGTCGACCAGGCCGCGGGCGATCGCGCGGGCCTCGTCGTGCAGTCCGTAGCGGGCCAGGCCCAGCGCGATCAGCGCGTTGTCGTGCGGCCAGACCGAACCGCGGTGGTAGGAGAGCGGGTGGAAGGCCGGCTGTCCGGCGGCCAGGGTGCGCACGCCCCAGCCGGAGAAGAAGTCCGGTTCGAGGAGGCGCCGGCCGACCTGTTCGCCGTACTCCTTGTCCAGCAGGCCCGACCACAGCAGATGCCCGGCGTCGGAGGCGAGGGCGTCGACCTGGTCGCCCCGGCCGTCGAGCGCGAGCGCGGGGAAGGAGTGCTCTTCCATCCAGAAGTCCCGCTGGAAACGGTCGCGCAGGTCACCGGCCGCCTGTTCCAGCAGGTCCGCGTACGTCCCGTCCTGCCACACCGTGCGCGCGAGCCACGCCGTGCGGCGCAGCGCGTCGTAGGCGTAGCCCTGGGCGCCCGCGGCCGTCACCGGCCCGTGGGGGCGGGTCCCCTCGGCGGAGCAGATGGCGCCGGGGGAGTCCTTCCAGTTCTGGTTGGCGAGGCCGCCCTGGTCGGCGCGGTAGACGAGGTAGCCGCGCGAGGTCAGGCCGCCGTGGTCCAGCATCCAGCCGACCGCGGCGCGGGCGTGCGGCTCCAGACGGCGGGCCAGGCCGGTGTCGCCGGTCTGCTCCGCGTAGGCGCCGAGGAGGACGAGGAACAGCGGCGTGGCGTCGACCGAGCCGTAGTAGCGGCCGTACGGGACCTGGCCGAAGTGGGCCAGTTCGCCGTGCCGCACCTCGTGGACGATCTTTCCGGGCTGGGCGACCTCGCTCGCGCCGGCGTCCGTGGCCTGGGTCGCGGCGAGCGCGGGCAGCGTGGCGGCGGCCAGCCGGGGCCGGTAGGGCAGCGCGAACAGCGAGGTGAGCAGGGCGTCCCGGCCCAGCAGGGTCAGGAACCAGGGGGCGCCGGCGGCCGGGACGCGCAGTTCCTCGCCGTCCGGGCCCTTCGCCGGGACCTGGAGCGCGGCGAGGTCGGCGAGACCCCGGGAGCAGGCGGCGGCCAGCTCCGGCCAGCCGGTCGGGAAGGCCAGGCCCTCCACGAACTCGCCTTCCCGGGCGAGCAGTCGCTCCTTCACGGCGGCGGGGGAGCGGGGTACGCGCAGGGCCCGCTTCTCGCCGTGCGGGCGGGCCATGACCCGCAGGATCAGCTCGGCGGTGCCGTGCGGTGCGAGCTCCAGGGTCCACACCAGGCGGCGGGCGCCGGTGCCGGTCTCCTCCACGGCGTCCGGCTGGGGCTCGGCCGTCACCGTCGTGCACGAGCGCCACTCGCCGCGCCGGTAGGTGAACTCCACGCCGTGGCCGAGGACCTGGCGGGAGCGGACCGCACCGGCCTTCGTGTAGGTGCGGTGGTCGGAGCGCAGCTCGAACTGGTCGGTGAAGTCGGCGTCGGCGGTGACCGCGAGGCGGACCGTCGTCGGCGCCGGGCGGTTGCTGGTGATGCGCAGCGATTCCACGAACGAGGCGTCGCCGACGGCCTGTTCACGGAAGAGCGTGTAGGCGGGCGGCTCGTTGCGGCCGCCGCGCGGGACGAGGACGCAGCGCGCGGTGTCCCCGTCGGCCACCGGCGTCAGCGTGTCGGGCACGGCCCCGTCCACGGTGAGCTGCCACCGGCTGAGGTGCCGTGCGTCCCGTACGAACATTCCGTCCGGGGCGCTGCCGCCCCGGTAGCCGCTGATGTCGCCGCGGTCACCCACGGCGGCGAACGTCCCGCCGTGCACGAGCAGATGATGCCGGTCCGTCATCCCCTGTCCCCTCCCTTGATCGCCGTGACGCCTTTTCTGTCCCCTGCGGGCCGGTCGTGCAGGAGGTCGAGCGTGAGCGCGGCGGTCCAGCCGAAGCCGGTGGCGCCGCAGGCCTGTGCCGTGTACGGGTCGACGTACTCCGCGAAGCCGGAGGCGTCGGCGGTGTGCAGGATGCCCTTGCGCAGGGCGTCGGCCCGGCCGCGCTCGCCGTGCAGCCGCAGACCGCCCTCCAGCAGCCAGTTGGTGTTGATCCAGGCCGGGCCGCGCCAGTAGCGGTGCGGGTCGAAGGCCTCGCCGAGCAGGTCGTAGCTGGGCACCAGGCGGGTGGTGCCGCCGAGGCCGAAGTGCGGGCCGCACATCGTGCGGACCAGGGTGCCGGCGAGGTCGCGGGGCAGGGTCGGCAGCAGCAGGGGGATCAGCCCGGAGACCCCGCGCTCGGGGATCAGCTCCCCGGCGCGCACGTCCCGGCACAGGAACATCCCCGCCGCGGGCTCCCACAGCCGCTCCACCAGGGCCGCCGTCAGGCGCTCGGCGCGGGCCTGCCGGGCCGTGCCCGCCGCGCCCAGCTCGTGGGCGATCCGGGCCAGGGCGTACTCGGAGGCGATGAGGAGCGCGTTGAACGCCGGGTCCTCCACGGCGAACTCCCCAGCCCCGTCGGCGTATCCGCGGTCGCGGTAGTCGCTCGCCAGCCGCACGTACCGCCCGTAGTCCAGATCCGTCGGACGGCCCTCGGGGGAGCCGTGGTCGAGGTCGGCGCGGCGGAAGGAGCGGGCCGGGGCCGGGGTGACCCGGGACAGCGGACGGTCCCAGCAGGGGCTGTTGTCCATACCCTGTTCCCAGGGGTGCACGACGGACACCAGACCGCCCCCGCCCAGGTCGCGCCGGTGCAGCAGATACCGGTGCCAGGCCGCGAGGCGGGGATACACCCGATGGAGGAAACCTCGCGCCCGCGACAGACCGGGGTCGGCCAGATGCACCAGCCACGCCGCCAGCGCGTGGACCGGTGGTTGCACGATCCCGGAGGTCTGTACGGTGCGCGGGGCGCCCGCGGCACGTCCCGCGGTCGAGGAGCGCCAGAAGTCGGGGCTCGGGAAGTACGCGTCGAGGGGGACGGAGGGGTTGAAGACGATGTGCGGGATCCGCCCGTCCGCCCACTGGGCCGCCAGCAGCGTGTCCAGTTCCGTCTGGGCGCGTAACGGCGAGACGTGCCGCAGGCCGATCGCGATGAACGCCGAGTCCCACGACCACTGGTGCGGATACAGGCTGCGCGAGGGCACGGTGGACGTCCCCGTCCAGCCGGCCTCCAGCACGGCGGCGGCCCTGACGTGCAGAGGCGGCGCGGTACTCGACGGATCGTATGCAACGGCGCGACCCGCGGGACGGGGGGCGCGTTGGGCGGTGCGGTCCACTCGGGGCTCTCCGAAAAGACGTCCGGCCGGCCGGTTCGGCTGCGGCTACCGTGGGGTTACGTCTATTTAACACGCAAAACCCACTATGTAAGGCAAGGTTGAGAAACACAAGGGGGTGTGCATGACCGGACAGCCCGGAAGAACGGGACGAGGGGCCGGCCAGGCGAGCGCCGGCGAACTGCTCGAACTGGTGCGCAGTCGCCGCGCCGTGACCCGGGGCGCCCTGCAGCAGGCGACCGGACTGTCCCGGGCCACCGTCGGACAGCGGCTCGACCGGCTGTTCCGCGCGGGCTGGCTGCGCGAGGGCGCCGGCGGGCCGGTGGACTCCCCGCTGGGCGGACGCCCCTCCATCACCCTGGAGTTTGACGACGAGCACGCCGTCGTCCTGGCCGCCGACCTCGACACCCGGCACGCGCGGGCGGCCGTGCTGTCGCTGAGCGGCGAGATCCTCGCCGAGCACTCCGGCACCCTGGTCGTCGAGGACGGGCCGGACACCGTGCTCGGCGACCTCGGCCGCTGGTTCGCCGAGCTGCTGGAGAAGGCGGGCTGCCCGGCCGAGTCGGTGTGCGGGGTCGGGCTCGCGGTGCCCGGCCCGGTCGACACCGAGACCGGCCGCGTCGTCCAGCCGCCGATCATGCCCGGCTGGGACGGCTACGGCATAAGGGGCCGGCTGGCCCGGGCGCTCACCGAGCACACCGGCGCCGCCGCCGTGCCCGTGCTGGTGGACAACGACGCCAACCTCATGGCGTACGGCGAACAGCGCACCGGCTACCCCGACTGCTCCGCCTTCGTGCTGGTCAAGGTCTCCACCGGCATCGGCGCCGGGGTCGTGGTGGACGGCTCGGTGTTCCGGGGCATCGACGGGGGCGCCGGGGACATCGGGCACATCCGGGTGCCGGAGGGCGCCCAGGCGCTGTGCCGGTGCGGTTCGTACGGCTGTCTGGCCGCCGTCGCGAGCGGTGGGGCGGTGGCGCGGCGGCTGGCGGAGGCCGGGGTGCCGGCGGCCTCCGGCTCGGATGTGCGGGACCTGCTGGCGTCCGGGCACCCCGAGGCGGTCGGCCTCGCCCGGGAGGCCGGGCGCCGCGTCGGGGACGTGCTGGCGACCGTCGTGACCCTGCTGAACCCCGGCGTGCTGATGATCGCCGGGGATCTGGCCGGAACTCCCTTCCTGACCGGTGTGCGGGAACTGCTCTACCAGCGGGCGCTGCCCCGCTCCACGGCCCACCTGGACGTGGTGACCTCACGGCTGGGCGAGCGTGCGGGGCTGGTGGGAGCGGGTGCGATGGTCGTCGAGCATCTGTACGCCCCCGAGCGGGTCGAGGAGCGGCTGCGGGCGCTCGGGGTGTGACAGGGACATTTCGCCCCCGTTCCACGTCCGCATGGTGAAATCCGGCGGGCTGTGGCAGCGTGATTCTCGCCACCTCTGATAAGGGTTGCGCTCAGATGAGCGGATCATGAGCGGCTGCACTTCTCCAAGGAGTGGCACTGAGTGCCACGCTTTGATCGTTCATCGATCGAACTCAAGCGTGCTGAACTCCGCTCAGGTGAGCACTCAGGGAGCTCAATGGAGGTTCATGCGTTCAAGAAGTGAACACATGCGGCTGTGATTGCTTGCCAAGCCTTGACTTTCGATCCGCTGGCGGACGAGTGGTTACAGGCGCATGACGCGCGCATGGACGTACCCAGACGCCTTCGATCTGGGTATGTTCCTCGCCGTCAGGGCAGCCACCGCGTCCTCGAGGAGTCGAGACCCGTGTCGGAAAACAAAGATCCCCACGTAGCTCAGCACGGTCAGAGCGTTGAGGGCGTGAAGTTCGTTTACGACTTCACCGAGGGCAACAAGGACCTCAAGGACCTCCTCGGTGGCAAGGGCGCGAACCTCGCCGAGATGACCAACCTGGGCCTGCCGGTCCCGCCCGGCTTCACGATCACCACCGAAGCCTGCAAGGTCTACCTGGACAGCGGCGAGGAGCCGGCGGCACTGCGTGACGAGGTGAGTGCACACCTCGACGCGCTCGAGGCCCGTATGGGCAAGAAGCTCGGCCAGGCGGACGACCCGCTGCTGGTGTCGGTGCGCTCGGGTGCCAAGTTCTCCATGCCCGGCATGATGGACACCGTCCTCAACATCGGCCTCTCCGACAAGTCGGTGCAGGGCCTCGCCAAGCAGGCCGGCGACGACCGCTTCGCCTGGGACTCCTACCGCCGCCTCATCCAGATGTTCGGCAAGACCGTCCTCGGCGTCGACGGGGAGCTCTTCGAGGACGCGCTGGAGGCGGCGAAGGCGGCCAAGAAGGTCACGGTCGACACCGAGCTGGAGGCGGCCGACCTCAAGAAGCTCGTCACCAAGTTCAAGAAGATCGTCAAGACCGAGGCCGGCCGGGACTTCCCGCAGAGCCCGCGCGAGCAGATGGACCTCGCCATCCACGCGGTCTTCGACTCCTGGAACACCGACCGCGCCAAGCTCTACCGCCGCCAGGAGCGCATCCCGCACGACCTGGGCACGGCCGTCAACGTCTGTTCCATGGTCTTCGGCAACCTCGGCCCCGACTCCGGCACCGGCGTCGCCTTCACCCGCGACCCCGCCTCCGGCCACCAGGGCGTCTACGGCGACTACCTGCAGAACGCGCAGGGCGAGGACGTGGTCGCGGGCATCCGCAACACCGTGCCGCTCGCCGATCTGGAGCAGATCGACAAGAAGTCGTACGACCAGCTCATGCAGATCATGGAGACGCTGGAGAACCACTACAAGGATCTCTGCGACATCGAGTTCACCATCGAGCGCGGTGTGCTGTGGATGCTCCAGACCCGCGTCGGCAAGCGCACCGCGGGCGCGGCCTTCCGCATCGCGACCCAGCTCGTGGACCAGGGCCTGATCGACGAGGCCGAGGCGCTCACTCGCGTCAACGGCGCCCAGCTCGCGCAGCTCATGTTCCCGCGCTTCGACGAGGACGCGAAGGTCTCGCAGGTCGGCCGGGGCATCGCGGCCTCGCCGGGCGCGGCGGTCGGCAAGGCGGTCTTCGACTCCTACACCGCGGTGAAGTGGTCCCGCTCCGGCGAGAAGGTCATCCTGATCCGCCGCGAGACCAACCCCGACGACCTGGACGGCATGATCGCCGCCGAGGGCATCCTGACCTCGCGCGGCGGCAAGACCTCCCACGCGGCCGTCGTCGCGCGCGGCATGGGCAAGACCTGTGTCTGCGGCGCCGAGGAGCTGGAGGTCGACACCAAGCGCCGCCGGATGACCGTCCCGGGCGGGCATGTCGTCGAGGAGGGCGACGTCGTCTCCATCGACGGCTCCTCGGGCAAGGTCTACCTCGGTGAGGTGCCGGTCGTGCCCTCGCCGGTCGTGGAGTACTTCGAGGGCCGGATGCACCCGGGTGCCGACGACGCCGACGAGCTGGTCGAGGCCGTCCACCGGATGATGGCCTTCGCCGACCGCAAGCGCCGGCTGCGCGTGCGCGCCAACGCGGACAACGCCGAGGACGCGCTGCGGGCCCGCCGCTTCGGCGCCCAGGGCATCGGCCTGTGCCGCACCGAGCACATGTTCCTCGGCGACCGGCGCGAGCTGGTGGAGCGGCTGATCCTGGCCGACACCCAGACCGAGCGTGAGGAGTCCCTCAAGGAGCTGCTCCCGCTCCAGAAGCAGGACTTCGTCCAGCTCTTCGAGTCGATGGACGGCCTCCCGGTCACCGTCCGCCTCCTGGACCCGCCGCTGCACGAGTTCCTCCCGGACATCACCGAGCTGTCCGTCCGTGTGGCCCTCGCCGAGTCCCGCCAGGAGCCGCACGAGAACGAACTGCGCCTGCTCCAGGCCGTGCACCGGCTGCACGAGCAGAACCCGATGCTGGGTCTGCGCGGCGTCCGTCTCGGCCTGGTCATCCCCGGTCTGTTCACCATGCAGGTCCGGGCGATCGCCGAGGCCGCGGCCGAGCGCAAGGCCGCCAAGGGCGACCCGCGCGCCGAGATCATGATCCCGCTCGTGGGCACGGTGCAGGAGCTGGAGATCGTGCGCGAGGAGGCCGACAAGGTCATCGCCGAGGTGGAGGCGGCCTCGGGTGCGCAGCTCAAGCTGTCCATCGGCACGATGATCGAGCTGCCGCGCGCCGCCCTGACCGCCGGTCAGATCGCCGAGGCGGCCCAGTTCTTCTCCTTCGGCACGAACGACCTGACCCAGACGGTGTGGGGCTTCAGCCGGGACGACGTGGAGGCCTCCTTCTTCACGGCGTACCTGGAGAAGGGCATCTTCGGTGTCTCCCCGTTCGAGACGATCGACAGGGACGGCGTCGGCTCCCTGGTGAAGCTCGCCGCCAAGGCCGGCCGCGAGACCCGCCCCGACCTCAAGCTCGGCGTCTGCGGCGAGCACGGCGGCGACCCGGAGTCGGTCCACTTCTTCCACGAGGTCGGACTCGACTACGTCTCCTGCTCCCCGTTCCGCATCCCGGTGGCCCGTCTCGAGGCCGGCCGGGCGGCGGTCCAGTCGCAGGGCAGCGACCACCGCTAGACCCGCGGCCCGCCAGGGCCACCCAGGACCCGGAGCCGTCGTCGGTCCCCGACCCTCACCGATCGCGGCGGCTCCGGACCACGGAAGAGAGCGGGGGCGGCACCTTGTGCGGGG
>NZ_JBHUQX010000037.1:0-33944 GCF_042674225.1 Streptomyces sp. NPDC056948 | reverse complement strand
GATCGCAGAAGCCCGGGTGTCCCCGAACGACCTCGCCGAACTGGCCTCCCGGATGCCCGAGGTCGCCCAGGTCCTGCTCGACCTCGGCCGCCGCAACCATCAGTTGTCCGAGCGGCTCGCCGGAGCCGCGGACGGCCGCGCCGGCGGCCAGGGCCTGGCGTCCTCACCCCACGAGGAGATCCGGGACTTCTTCTACCGCCGCCAGAACTACCTGCACGACACCGACCTCGCCGCCGAAGACCTCGCCGGGGAGATCGGCATCCGGCCCGGCGAGGTCGTCCGGGCCCTGACCGCCAGACTCGCCGACGGCCACGGCGTCCGCCTGGCCGCCACGACCGGCGACCGGCTGCACCACTACGACGAGGCGGCCCGCACCCTCCACCTGTCGGCCCGACTCCGCCCGGGACAGCGGGCGTTCCGCATGGCCATCCAGCTCGCCCTGCTCGCATACGGCGACGAACTCGACAGCCAGGCCGCCGAGGACTTCCCGGCCGGTTCACCCGCCCACGCCCTGGCCCGGATCGGCATCGCCAACTACTTCGCCGCCGCCCTGATCCTCCCCTACACGGCCTTCCACACGGCGGCCGAGGAGTTCCGCTACGACATCGAACGCCTCACCGACCGCTACGGCCTCGGCTACGAGACCGTCTGCCACCGGCTGAGCACTCTGCAACGGCCCCGGCTGCGCGGTGTGCCCTTCTCGTTCGTCCGCGTGGACCGGGCCGGGAACATGTCCAAGCGGCAGTCGGCCACCGGGTTCCACTTCTCCCGGGCCGGGGGTACCTGCCCGCTGTGGAACGTCTACGAGGCGTTCGCCGCCCCCGGCCGCATCCATGTCCAGATCGCCGAAATGCCCGACGGGCAGCGGTACTTGTGGACGGCCCGGGCGGTCACCCGGCACCGCGGCGGCTGGGGCGAACCCGGCAAGACCTTCGCCATCGGCCTCGGCTGCGAGATCCGCCACGCCCACCGGGTCGTCTACTCCGACGGCCTCGACCTCGCCAACGCCTCGGCCGCCACCCCCATCGGCATGGGCTGCCGCGTCTGCGAACGCCTCGAATGCCCCCAACGCGCGGTGCCGCCCCTGGGCCGCGCACTGCGGATCGACCAGAACAGCAGCACGTTCGTGCCGTATCCGGTGGCGGATCCGACGATGTGACGCTCGGGGGCGTCGGTAACGTGACCGCCGTGATGGTGGGCACCGAAGAAACCCGGCTGGTCGTCCTGCGTGGCAACAGCGCCTCGGGCAAGTCGTCCGTCGCGCTCGGCCTCCGCGAGAGGTTCGGCCGCGGCCTGGCCCTGGTCGGCCAGGACAACCTCCGCCGCATCGTCCTGCGCGAGCGCGACCGGCCCGGTGCCGCGAACATCGGCCTGATCGACCTGACAGCCCGCTACGCGCTGGACGCCGGATTCCACGTCGTGGTCGAAGGCATCCTCTACGCCGACCGCTACGGCGACATGCTCGCCCGGCTGCGCGCCGACCACCGCGGCCCGACCCACAGCTACTACCTGGACGTACCGTTCACCGAAACCCTCGCCCGGCACGCCACCAAACCGATCGCCGACGAGGTCGGCGAGGCACAACTGCGCGACTGGCACCGGCCGCTCGATCTGCTGCCGGGCGGGATCGAGAGCGTCATCGGCGCCGGCAGCGCCCTGCACGAGACCGTCGATCGCATCATGCTCGAGACCGGCCTGGACCGCCTGCCCGCACTGGACCGCTGAGCGGCGCAGCTCGGGTCGCCGCCGGACGGATCGAGGCGAACGCCGTGGCGAGGTGGTCGAGCAGGGGCGCCGCGCAGGGGTGCGGGTCGCGGCGTGGGGTGATCGTGTAGATGCCGCGGGCCGGGGGGTCGACGAGGTCGACGGTGGTGACGTCGGTCCGCAGGGCGCGCGTCAGCACGCCGGGTATGAGCGCGATGGCGTGACCGGTCGCGACCAGGGCCAGCTTGCCGGGCAGATCGGCCGCGACGAGGTCGATGCGGGCGCTGACTCCGGCGCGGGCGGCGTGCTGACGCAGGAGCGCCGCCGAGCCGTCGTTGTCCTCGGCCCAGATCTGGTCGGCCAGGGCATGGATGTGCACCGGGCCGCGCCCGGCCTGCGGATGGTCGACGGGCAGCGCGACGACCATGTCGTCCAGCCCGAGGAACCGTCGTTCGACCCGTGCGTCATGGGGCAGCCCCGGCGGTGCGTCGGTGACGACGGCGATGTCGAGATCGCCGTCGAGCACGCGGTGGTGCAGTTCCGGGCTCAGGGCGGGGAGCAGGCTCCACCGGACGGATCCGGCCTGCCGCAACAACGCCCGGATGGCTTCGGGCACGATCCCCGTGGCCAGAGAAGGCGTCGCACCGACGGCCAGCGGCCGGTTGAACGCACCGTCATGGGCGTCTCGCGCGGCGCGAACGGCACGGTCGGCCTCGTTCAGCGTGGTCAGGGCGTGGCGCCGGAACACCTCGCCCGCGGGCGTCGGACGGACGCCGCGCGCATGGCGTTCCATCAGGGGCACGCCGAGCTGCCGCTCCAGCCCGGCGATCTGCCGGGAGACCGCCGACTGCGTGTGATTGAGCTCGGCGGCCGCCGCCGACAGCGACCCCAGGCGGCACACGGTCACGAAGGTTCGCCACACCGTCAGCTCCATGGCGCCAGTATGCCCAGCGGGTATGCGAGTTCCGCAGGGCAGGGCTGCGAAATCTGCGCTTGTCGCAGCCGACGCGGTGCACAATTCTGGCGCGCATGACCACACCACACACCATCGCCGTCCTCGGCCTGGGGCGCATGGGCGCCGCGATGGCGACCCGTCTGACGGCCCAGGGCCGGCACGTCGTCGGCTGGACCCGCTCAGGGCGCACGGCGGGCACCGTCGAGACGACCGCCGATCCGAACGAGGCCGTGGCCAAGGCCGACCTGGTCCTCCTGGCGTTGTTCGACGGCCCGGCCTGCCGGCAGGTCCTCGACGAGGTCCGTGACGTGCTGCGCACGGACACCATCGTGCTGAACACCAGCACCGTCGCCCCCGCCGAAGCGGCGAAGCTGGCCCGGCGACTCGGCCCGTCCTATGTCCACGCGCCCGTGCTCGGATCCGTACCGGCGGCCGCCGCGGGCGCCTTGCGGATTCTCGCCGCCGGTGACCAGGGCGCGCTCGACCGCGCCCGGCCGGTTCTGGAAACGCTGGGCGCCGTGCGACGCGTCGACGACGCCTCCACCGCCGCCGCGCTCAAGCTGATCGCCAACAACAGTCTCGCCGGGGCCGTCCTCGCGCTGCGCGACTCGCTGCGGCAGGCCGACGCCCTCGGCCTGCCCCGCGCCCAGGTGCTGGACATCCTCGAACTCGGCCGGCTCGGCGGACTCGTGACCGCCAAGAGACCCTTCCTCGACGGCGAATCGGCCGCTGTCACGGCCGAATTCACGATCGGTGCGCTGGCCAAGGACATGGCTCTGCTGGCCGCCGCGTCGAACACCCCGCTGCGCGGCGCGGGCGGCCTGGCCGACCCTCCCGCCGACCCCGAGGCCGACATCGCCGTCGCCGCAACGGTCCCCGCCGTGGCGGACGCCGTGCTCGAACCACTGCGCGCCTACATGCGCGGGCACGCCACCGGCGACCCCACCCACTTTCGCGAGGCCTTCCTGCCCACCGCGCACATCGAGGGAATCCGGGACGGGGTGTTCGTCTCGTGGCGCCTGGACGAGTACTGCGCTCTCTTCCCGGGCCGGCCGGCCCCGGACGAAGCAGCACGCTCCCGTCGCATCGACGCCGTCGACGTCCACGGCACGGTCGCGACCGCCACGATGACGCTGCGGCACGGCGCTGACACCTTCACCGACATCTTCCTGCTGGTCCGCGCCGACGACGGCTGGCGCATCGCCAACAAGGCCTATCACCGACACTCGTGAGGATCCTTCCGGCTCCGGCGAGGAAGACCTCGGCGTTGCCGTCGCGGAACGGGACCTGACGAAAGCGGAGAAGATGACCACGCAGACGCACTACGTCGACCACGAACTCATCGAGGCAGCGGCTCATGTCGCCCGCACTCGTTGCCGGGGCGACCACCACACCATGGCGGCCGCGGCCCGGGCTCAGGACGGCCGGATCGTGACGGCGGTGAACGTCTACCACTTCACCGGAGGCCCCTGCGCCGAGCTGGCTCTCATCGGCGCGGCAGCCGCCCAGGGGGTCCACGAGCTGGACACGATCGTCGCCGTGGGAGACCGCGACCGGGGAGTCGTCCCTCCGTGCGGCCGGTGCCGTCAGGTTCTTCTCGACTACTTTCCCGCCCTCGAGGTCATCGTCGGCGAGGGCGACCGCGTCCGCACCGTCCGTATCACCGACCTGCTCCCCGAGAGCTATGTCTGGGCCGACCACCAGGACGACGCCGAGTAGACCGCCGTTCGGCGCGACGTGACGCGGGCTCAGGGCCAGACTCCGGAGAAGTCGATCTCGCGGGCCCACTCGGGATGGTCTATCAGCGGATTCCGGTTGCCCTGTATCTCCGCGATGGCCGCGTTGCGGTGCAGTTCGTACTCGGTGACTGCCTCGCTCTCGTGCCACCGCAGCAGGACGGGCAGCCGGTCTTCCGGGAACTCCCGTGCTACATCGCCGACCTGGCCCGGATAGCGCAGCAGGAAGTACAGGGTGGCGCGGGCGACCACGCCCTTGCCCTTCTCCGGCTCGAACCCCACGCTCTCGCGCTTCCCGCACGCGTCCCGGACGGTTTCCTCGAAGTCGGGGAAGTCGAAGTACGGGAAGTTGCCGCGGTAACTGTTGCAGCCGACCTCGCACGTGAACAGATGATGCAGGTCGCCCCGCATGGGCTCCTTCTCGCTGAACCACGACTGCGGCACCACGTGCTCACAGTTGAACGGCATGGACGCCTCCAGCGCGCGGAACTCGGCCTCGAATTCGGCCGGTCCCGCCGTCCGCTCCTGCAAGAGCAGTTCCTGCTCGCGGGCCAGCCGGGCCTCCTCCACGGCCGCGTCGGCCCGTATGAGCTCCTCGGCGGAGAAGTCCTTGCCGGAGTAGATGCTGCGCAGCCGTCCGTCCTTGTGCAGGTCGACCCACGGGTAGACCAGCCGCATCGGCTTGTACCTGGGCTTGGGCGCATGGGTCTCGGCCAGCAGCGTCGTCAGCGCGCGGCGCAGAGCGCCGCCGTCGCCGGTGCGGACGTTCGCGTAGTACGCGGCGCGTGCGACGGTGTCGGCGGCCCGGTCGTAGTAGGGACGTTCCCGGGCGAGCCGGTGGTTGGTCAGGGCCGCGTCGACGTCCTTCCCGACCGCTGAGACGACATCCGGCCGCCCGGCCGAGGGTGGCTGCGGTGCGGCCTGTGGTGTCGGCGCGAGTGCGGGCAGCGGAGCCGAGAGGGTGGCCGAAGGAGGCGCGGAGGTGCCGAAGTCGAGGGTGATCCGCAGCGGGAGGACGAGCTGTGCGGAACCGTCGGCCGTGTGAGACCGAACCTCGGCCTGTGAACCGTTGGCACCCGCCAGGGCGGGCCCGCCGGTGAAGGACGGCATCGGCGGCGTGTTCTTCTCAGGAGACGGTTCGAGCCCCGTGGTGAACACCTCGTCCCGCAGTCGTGCCGCCTCACCGGTCAGCGGTGCCTCGTGCAGGGACCGCAGCACGCGGCTGATCCGCACCCCCTCGTTGGCACGCCAGGCCAGTTGCTGCTCGCCCATCTCAGGCCGCCACACCGGGCCGTCGACACTCAGCGGCCGGCCCTCGGCATCGGTCTTCGGAACGGCCGAGTGATGCAGGGCGACGACTTCCCACTGGTCGTTGAAGACCGGAGAACCCGAGGACCCCTCACGGGTGTCGGACTCGTAGTGCAGGAACCGCTCCAGCACGTCGACGATCTGGTTCTCGCGCAGCGCGATCTGCTTGGGCTCGCCCCTCGGGTGCTGGATGATGTTGACGAACTCCCCTATGACGGCCTTGCCTTGCGCCTCACTGAGGATCAGCCGGCCGAACGACGACAGCGCCTCGCCCTGCGCGCCGCGTGGGGCCACCGCGACGAGGGTGTAATCCAGCGCCCGGTCGGTGACGAAGAACCGGAGCGGCTCCAGCTCGAAGACCGCGGGTACGAGCGGGTCGCCGTCGGCGCCGTCCTGGAAGGCGAACGCGACCTTGCTCCGGCCGGCCTCCCGCGCGTCGCCCAGGACATGGTTGTTGGTGAGCAGCAGGGAGGGGGAGACCATGAAGCCGGTGCCGTGTCCGCCGCCCGGCCCGCTGATGGTGATCCGGCCGACCGAGCGCGAGACCTGGACCCCCTCCTCCAGGAACGCGACCGGGGTGAGGTTGTTGCGCCCGATGAGGCGCTCCAGCCCCAGCGCCTCACTGGTGAAGCCCTCCGGAGGCAGACCCAGAGTGCTCCCCGCGCTGCTTGCGGGTTCGGTCGGGGTCCGCTCGATCGCCCGCGCCATGGACCAGTCGGCGCCGAGACGTGCCAGCCGCTTCTCGACCCGCTCGGGGGTGTCCGCGTACAGCACGCCACGCGTCTCGAGGACGGACTGGTTTCTTTCACGCTGTTCGGTGCGGTTCCCGTAGCGTGCTGCGGCCATCGTCAGTTGCGACAGATAGTCCGACTCTCGTTCCGAAGCGAGTTCCGCCGTGGCCATGATCCGCCTCCTGGCCTGTTTTGATCGGGGCGGTGGTGTCCGAGACCCGCTGTTTCTCGGCAAGCCTTGGTGATACCGATGCTTTCAGACCTGAGATACATGTGCAAAAGGGGCGAAATCCACTCGCGTTCAGCCCGCGGTGATACGCCCGTTCACCCGTCGCATCCACTCCTGGTCGGTCTGCCACATGGGGTGGTGAGGGGCCGCGTTGGACGTCAGGACGACGCCTCGGAAACCCGCCGCGAGGCAGCGGTCGACGACGAACTCCGCGATGTCCTTGCCGACGGCGTCCTCCTCGAAGCGCGTCAGAAGCGGGGTGTACCCCACCACGCCTTCGCCGAGGACGGCGGGGATGCCGCGGCGACGGGCGAAGCCGGCGACGGAGTCGATCCACCGGGCCAGCGTCTCGCGCATGGCGTCCCGGTGGGCCGCATAGTTCTCGTAGAGCCACAGGTCCCAGCGGTCGGGGTCCACCCAGTCGTGCGCGTAGAAGAGTTCGCGCGGGATTCCCGTCGCCGCCAGTCGCCAGGGTTCGTCCGGCCGGTGATCGGCGAAGGCGGGGGCGTCGGGGCGCAGCATGGCGGCCAGCGCGGGAGGGGGCCAGGATGCCGCCCTGGGTGCCGGTTCGGTGCCGTGGCCGAGTCCCACCGCCCGGTACAGCGCGCCGAGCACGCCGTAGACGTAGAAGTGGAAGTGCGCGATCTGCGCCTGCTCCGGCAGGACGTCGAGCTCGTCCGGCCAGGGCTCGCCGAGCGAGTAGGTGACGGGGATGCCGGGGTGGCGTGCCCGCAGCAGCTTCACGGCGCGTTCGAGGGGGCCGCGCAGCCGGGCGTAGTGGGCGGCGGTGCCGTCGCCCGGTACCAAGAAGCAGTTGTCGACCTCGTTGTGCACCTCGACGTAGGCGACGCGGTCGGCGAGACCGCGCTCGGTGAGGAAGTCCAGCAGCCCGGCGAGCGCTTCGGCCACCACCTCGGCCCGGTCCGGGCCGGGCACCTCCGCCAGGGCGCGGTGCCAGGCGTCGGTGTCGGCGAAGCTGGGGGACTGCTGGTACTCCCACGACGACACGATCACCTGGCAGTCGTGCCGGGCGGCCGCCTCGAACAGCTCGACGAGCCGCCGCCGGCCGTCCAGCGGATAGCCGCCGCGCACGTTGTACCAGCGGGTGCGCTGTCCGAACTGCTCGCCCAGGCCGCGGACCTGCGGTGACTCGGGGGTGTCGACGCGTCCGGAGAACAGCAGGAAGGGCATGGCGCAGACGCGCACGGTGTTGAAGCCCCGCTCCACGGCCTCGGCGAAGGCGCGGTCGAGATCGGCGAAGGGCTCGCCGGGGCCCGCCTGCGTGTACCAGCTGAAGTCCCACAGGGTGATGGCGAGTCGGCCCGTGGCGGCCGGTTGCTGTGCGCTCATGGCGTCACGCTAGCTCAATTCATTATTTATGAATAATCCTTGACAGGGTTGGGGTGGCTCCCCAGGCTTCTGCCCATGACCGAACCCAGCCACGGACTTCCGACCCGGCGCACCGTCGTCACGGCACTCGGCGCGGCCGGCCTGGTCGCCCTGCCGGCCTGGCCGCAGACGGCCCGCGCCGCGGACGGCGGCCCGCTCCTCGACACCCACCCGGCCACCGAGCCCTCCGGCACCCATGTGCGCGAGGTCGGCGGCACCCACGTCGTCTTCCAGTACGGCGCCGTGCTGCCCGCCTTCGACGGCTGGCGCACCCGTGAGCCCACCCGCGACTACCTGTCCCTGGACCGGCGGTGGCGATTCCGCTTCGACCCCGGCAACGCGGGCCTCGGCGAAGGCTGGCAGTCCCCGGACCTCGACGACCGGGCCTGGGGCCTCATCGACGTGCCCTCGGCCTGGGATCTGCTGGACACTCCCGGATTCGGCTCGGAGACCGCCCCCTTCGGCAAGGGCACGGCGTTCACCGACGGCTATGCCTGGTACCGCACCGCCGTCGACGTGCCCGAATCCTGGCGCGCCCGACATGTCCGCATCGCCTTCCTCGCCGCCGGCTACAGCGCCGAGGTCTGGCTCGACGGCGTGCGTCTCGGCAAGCACGAAGGGGCCAACTCACCCTTCGCGCTTCCGGTGGCGGGGGCGCTCCGGCCGGGCAAGCGCCAGACGCTCGCCGTGCGGGTCTTCCGCCGGGCGAGCTACACCGACTACACGGCCACGCCGCCACAGCCGGTCACCGACGACCGCGAGATCCCGTACAAGCCCGTCGACTACTGGCCCTACGCCGGTCTGACCCGGTCGGCCTGGATCGAGGCGGTTCCGCAGGTCACCATCACCAAGCTGCTCATGGCCGGAGCGAACGGGCGTGCCGAGGCGCGCGCGGTCGTCGAGAACCACGGGACCTCCGACTTCGATGGCTGGCTCACCCTGGATCCCGGCCGGGGAAGCGGCGGCCGGCCCGTCGTGGTCCCGGCCCGGATCGCGGCACGGTCGGCCGGCGTCGTACGCGCCTCGATCCCCGTCCCTCACGCCCCACGATGGAGCCCGGCCGCGCCGCACACGCTCACCGCCCGCGCCACCCTGACCGCCAAACGCCCTTCAGGTCCGCGGGTGGACACCCTGTCCACCGTCTACGGCGTGCGCGAACTGACCGTCGCCGACGCCGAGTTGCGGTTGAACGGCAAGCCCCTCTTCCTCAAGGGCCTCAACTGGCACGAGGAGACGGCCGCACACGGCAGGGCGATGACGACCGCCGAGTACGACCGGGAACTGGGCCACATCACGGCACTGGGCGCCGACTTCATCCGCAACTGCGTCTACAACCGTCACCCCTACGTCTACGACTGGGCGGACGAGCACGGCGTGCTGGTGATGGACGACATCGACACCATGTGGCTCAACACGGCCCAGGAGAAGCTGCAGACCGAGGGCTACGGCCTCGCCCGCGCCCTGGCCCTGACGATGGCGTGGAACCAGCACAACCACCCGTCGGTGATCCTCTGGGGACTGCAGAACGAGTCGGAGATCGACGCCGACGGCGCTCCCGTGTACCGGGCCTGGCTCGCCGACCTCAAGGCGGCCGTGAAGGCGGTCGACCTCACCGCCCGGCCCGTGACCTGGGCGTCCAGCACCAGCAACGACCCGGCCTTCGACCTCGCCGACGTGATCGGGTTCAACGAGTACTTCGGCTACTTCTACGGCGAGGACGCCGACCTCGGCCCCACGCTGGACGCGGTGCACGCGAAGTATCCCGACAAGCCGATCCTGATCACCGAGAACGGCACCTGGTCCGTGGCCGGCAACCACGGCCCCGGCACCACCGAGGGCACGGAGGAGTGGCAGGCGGCCGGCTTCACCGCCCACTGGACCCAGGTGGTCGCACGCAGCGAGTTCGTCGCCGGTTTCACCTACTGGGTCCTCAAGGACTACAAGCAGCGGGCCGGGTACAACCAGACCCACAACGGTATTTCCGTCATGGGCCTGCTCACCTTCGGCGAGGAGCGGCCCAAGCTCGTGTACGAGACGTTCCGGAAGGCGGCCGGTCCGGGGACCAGGTGATCTCAGCCCTTGACGCTGCCCTGGGTCAGGCCCGACCGCCAGTAGCGCTGCAGGACGAGCATCGCGGCGGCCAACGGGAGGATCGAGAGGAACGCGCCGCCCACCGTGAGCTGATAGAGCTCGGGATTGCGCTCGGCCGCCGACTGCCAGGTCGTCAGGCCCAGGGTGATGGGGTACTTCCGGTCGTCGGAGAGCATCACCAGCGGCAGGAAGTAGTTGTTCCAGATGCCGACGAACTGGAAGAGGAAGACGGTCACCAGCGCGGGCGTCATCGTGCGCAGGACGAGGGTGCCGAAGATCCGCCACTCGCCGGCGCCGTCGACCCGCGCCGCCTCCAGCATCTCGGCGGGCACCGCCGCCTCGGCGTAGATGCGGCACAGATACACCCCGAACGGACTGACCATGCTGGGGATCAGCACGGCCCAGTAGGAGTCGGCCAGGCCCACCTTGCTGAACAGCAGGTACATCGGCAGGGCGAGCGTGGTGCTGGGGAGCAGCACACCGGCGAGTACGCCCTTGAAGACCGTCTCCCGGCCGCGGAACCGGTAGACGGCGAGGGCGTAGCCGGCGGCACACGCGAGCAGGGTCGCCAGCACCCCGCCGACTCCGGCGTACAGGAGGCTGTTCGCGGTCCAGCTCCAGAACATGCCGTCTCCGTAGGAGAAGACGTTCGCCATGTTGTGCAGCCACCGCGGATCGGAGAACCACAGCCCGAAGGTGCCGAAGAGGTCGGCACCGCTCTTGGTGGAGGCCACCAGCAGCCAGTAGACGGGCAGCAGGAAATAGAGCGCCGCGACGGACAGCAGCGCGACCAGCACGATGCGCGAGGCCGCCCGCTTCTTGACATGGGGTGTGGACACGCTCACCGTGCGTCCCTTCCTTTCCCGCGGTTCACCAGGCTGAGGAAGCCGAAGGACAGCACGCTCGCGACCAGGGCGAGGATCACCGACTCGGCTGCGGCGAGGTAGATGTTGTTGTTGGCGAACGCCTCGTTGTAGGCGCTCAGGTTCGGTGTGTACGAGCTGGTGACCGTCGACGTCAGCGGCTTGATGACCAAGGGCTCGGCGAACAGTTGGAGTGTGCCGATGATGGAGAAGACACCGGTGAGGACGAGGGCGGGCCGGGCCAGCGGCAGCTTGATCCGGATCGCCGTCTGCCAGGCACCGGCCCCGTCGATGCGCGCGGCCTCGTAGAGCTCCTGCGGGATCGCCTTGAGCTGGGCGACGATCACCAGCATGTTGTAGCCGGCGAACTCCCAGATCACGATGTTGGCGATCGACCACAGCACGCTGTCGTAGCCGAGGAAGTCGGGCGCGAGCCCCACCCTGCCGAGCAGGTCGACGACCGGGCTCACACCCGGTACATAGAGGAAGCCCCACAGGATCGAGGCGATGACACCGGGCACGCCGTACGGCAGGAAGTAGGCGGCACGCAGCACGCCCGCCCACCGGTGCGAGACGGTGTCGAGTGCCAACGCCAGCGCGGTGGACAGCAGCAGCATCACGGGGATCTGCACGAGGCCGAAGAGCAGCACCCGCGCGAAGCTCTCCAGGAACGCCGACTGCTGCAACGCGAGGGCGTAGTTGTCCAGCCCGGCGAAGCCGACGGTGGCCGGGCCGAGGCCCAGCGGGCCGGAGCGGACCGGCTTGAGCAGGCTCTGGTGGACGGCGTAGCCGAGCGGAAGGACGAAGGAGAACAGGAAGAGGGCGACGAAGGGGAGAACGAACCCCCATGCCGCCCGGTCCGGGCGGGCGGACCGCCGCCGGCCGTCCGGTGCGGACTCCTTCGTGCGGCTGTCCGGTGCGGACGTCTGCGTCCGGGTGATCGCGGTGCTCATCGCGCGCTCCTCGCCTTCAGGCCCTTGGCCAGCAGGTTGTCCACGGAGCTTTGCTGCGCGTCGGCGAGCGACGAGGTGAGCGTGCCGTCCGAGGCCATGGCGGCGCCGAAGGCGTCCCCGAGCCGGGAGAAGTCGGCGTCCGTGGTGGGGGACCACTTCCAGGAGGTGTCGATGGCCCGGTCGGAGGCGGTGAACACGTCGTTGTACCGCTGTCCGCCGAAGAACGGGTCGGGCCTGTCGAGTGCCGATCCGCGGAAGACGCCGGTGGCGGCGGGCCAGCCGTAGCCCACCGAGATGTTCAGATCGACGGCCCGGGGGTCGGTGTTGAGCCAGTGCGCGAACCGCAGCGCCTCACGCGGGTGGCGGCTGCCCTGGAGGACGGCGGTGGACGATCCGCCCCAGTTGGCGGAGGCGTTGTCGCCCGCCGTCCACTGGGGGAGCGGGGCGACCCGCCACTTGCCCTTGGTGCCCGGTGCGTTGCCGCGGAGCAGGGCGTCGCCCCACTGCGGCCCGACCCAGGCGGCGATCTGTCCGGTCTGGACCTGCCGGTACCAGGCGCTGGACATGTCGGGTCCGACGAAGACGAGGTCGTCGCGGACCAGCCTCTCCCAGTAGTCGGCGACCTCACGCGACAGGCCGCCGTTCATGTCGACGACCCAGGTGTCGCCCTGGGTGCGCACCCACCGCGCACCCCGTTGCCAGCACATCGCGGCGAACCAGGTGGGCTGGTTGGGCGCGAACGTGCACAGCCGGGCACCGCCGCCGCGTTCCCTGACCACGCGGGCGGCCTGCTCGAACTCGGCCCAGGTGCCGGGTGTCTCGATGCCCCATTTCTCGAACAGGTCCCGGCGGTAGAAGAGTCCCATCGGGCCCGAGGCCTGCGGCACCGTACGGACCCGCCCCCCGAAGACACCCTGGTTCCACTGCCACGGCACATAGCTGTCGCGCAGCTCGTCGGCGCCGTACGCGCTCAGGTCCGTCAGACCGTTGACCAGCATGAAGCCGGGCAGCTCGTGATACTCGACCTGCGCCAGGTCCGGCGGGTTGCCGGCGGCCAGCGAGGAGTGCATCTTCTGGTAGCCGCCCTGGGTGTTGGCGGGGATGTTCTGCAACTCGACGTGGATGCCCGGGTGCGTCCGGTTCCACAGGTCGACCGTCTTCTGCATCGGCACCCACGTCCAGAAGACCAGCTTCACCTGCCGGCCGGGGCGGGCGGGTTCCTGCCGGGTGACGCGGGCGGCTCCGACGGTCTGGCCGCAGGCGGTGAGGGCCGGGAGCGCGGTGAGTGCCCCGGCACCCCATCCGAGCACTGACCTCCGCGAGGGTGGTGAGCTGTTCATGTACGTCCCTTGTCCAGAGCTCGGTTGTCTACGGCTCGACCAGTACGGCCACTCCGGCTGCCGGCAGCGTGAGGCGGTCGGCGGGAGCGGCCCCTTGGTCCAGGGCATCGCTCATCGGCTCCGGGAGCCTGATCTCCACTTCGTCCCGGCCGTGGTTCAGCAGGAAGACGAACCGTCCGCCGTCGCCTTCGCGCACGGTCGCCTGGACGTGCTCGGGAAGCCCGGGAAGCACGGGCCCGACGGACGCCGTCCGGCAGACGTCCTCCGTGAGGGCCCGCATGGCCTCCGGTGCGAGCCGGGTCGCGACGTACCACGCCTCTCCCTCGCCGAAGGAGTGACGGGTGACGGCCGGCTGCCCGGACAGCGGCCCGGAGCCGAAGTCGGCGACCGTCCGCGCCCCTTCGGGCACGACGACCTCGGACCACAGATCGGCGCGGCCGACGGTGCCGTCCGAGTGCCGGACGTCCACCGTCTCCTGCTCCGCCAGGGGCCAGAACTCCTCGACGCGCAGGCCCAGGACCTCGCGCAGCGGCGCGGGGTACCCGCCCAGGTGGACCCGGTCGCAGTCGTCGACGATGCCGGAGAAGAACGACACCAGCAGCCGGCCCCCCTCGCGGACGAACTCCGTGAGGCGCTCGGCGTCCGGCCGCTTCAGCAGGTACAGGTTGGGCACCACGACGAGGCGGTAGCCGGACAGGTCCCGGTCGGGGGGTACGACATCGCAGGCGATGCCGGCTTCGAACAGCGGCCGGTAGTGGGCCAGCGCGATCTCCATCTGGTCCAGTGCGGTGGACGGGTGCGAGTCCAGCTCAAGCGCCCACCAGCTGTTCCAGTCCAGGACGAGGGCGACGTCGGCGGTGGACCGGGTGCCGGCGATCTGCGGCACGGAGGCCAACTCGCGCCCCAGCTCGCTCACTTCACGGAAGGTGCGGGTGCCGGTGCCGCCGTGCGGGAGCATCGCCGAGTGGTACTTCTCGGCGCCGCCCCGGGACTGCCGCCACTGGAAGTACAGCACCGCGTCCGCGCCCTGGGCGACCGCCTGCCAGCTCCACAGCCGCATCCGCCCCGGCGGCTTGGGCCCGTTGCGGTCCCGCCAGTTGACCGCGCTGGGGGCCTGCTCCAGCAGCATCCAGGGCTGACCGGCGCGGGCGGACCGGGTGACGTCGAAGATGAAGCCCGCCGAGACATGCGTGTTCTCGTCGTGCGGGTCCTGGTAGACGTCGACCGAGACGACGTCCTCGTGGGCGGCCCAGCGGAAGGCGTCGACGGGCTTGTGCACCCCGATGAAGTTCGTCGTGACGGGCACGTCCGGGGTGATCCGCCGCAGGACGTCCTTCTCCGCCAGGTAGCACCGCAGCAGCGCGTCGTCGGAGAACCGGGCGAAGTCCAGTTGCTGGGCGGGGTTGGGGAAGGTCGGTGCGAGCCGTGGGGGCAGCACTTCGTCGAAGCTGTCGTAGCGCTGTGCCCAGAAGGCCGTCGACCAGGCGTCGTTGAGCGCCTCGATGCCGTCGTACCGCTCGGACAGCCAGCGCCGGAAGTCGGCCGCCGATTCGTCGCACCAGCACATCGGGGTGTGGCAGCCGTACTCGTTGCCGATGTGCCACAGCTCCAGCGCGGGGTGGTCGGCGTACCGGGTGGCCAGCCGCTCGACCAGGCGCACGGCGTGCTCGCGGTAGACGCGGCTGGAGGGACAGTAGTGCTGGCGTCCGCCGGGCCACAGGCGTCGGCCGTCGGCGGTCTCGGGGAGGATCCCGGGGTGCGTTCGGGACAGCCACGGCGGCGGGGACGCCGTCATGGTGGCCAGGCACACGGCCACACCCGCCCCGGAGAGGTGGTCCATCACCCGGTCGAACCAGCCGAAGTCGTACTCACCGGGCCTCGGCTCCACCTTGGCCCAGGAGAAGATCCCGGCCGTCACCAGGGAGACGCCCGCTTCCTTCATCAGCGCCATGTCCTCGGCCCACACCTCCTCGGGCCACTGCTCGGGGTTGTAGTCACCGCCGAAGGCGATTCCGGCCGGGCGCAGGTGCCGCCGGGCGTCGGTCGCTACTGAGTCTGCCTGTCGCATGGCGGTCAGTCTCGGAGCGTCCTCACCAGCCCGTCAAGAATATATTCATTATTAATTGAAACAGCTATGATGGACGCAGGCCGCAGGACGGTCGCGGGCAGCGGAGGGGAGAGGCGCACGATGACGGAATGCCACAGGATGGCGGGGCGCGTGGCGGTGATCACCGGCGCGGCGCACGGGATAGGCGCGGCCACGGCACGCAGACTCGCGGCCGAGGGCGCGACGGTCGTGGTGACGGACGTGGACGACACCGCCGGCAAGACGGTCGTGGCGGACATCGAGGCCGGCGGGGGACGCGCGGAGTACCTGCGCTGCGACGTGACCTCGGCCGCCGACTGGGAGCACCTGGGCCGCCATGTCGAGGAGCGCCACGGACGCCTCGACGTGCTGCACAGCAACGCCTTCGCCCAGTTGAACAAGCGCGCCCACGAACTGAGCGAGGCCGAGTGGGACGGCCAGATGGCCGTGCTGCTCAAACCGGCCTGGCGGGCGATGAAGACCTTCGCGGCGCTGCTGCGGAAGTCCTCGGGGTCGGTCGTCCTCACCTCCTCGGTGCACGCGGTCATCGGCCTGCCGGGCCACGCCGCCTATGCCGCGGCCAAGGGCGCTCTGTGCTCGTTGGGCCGTCAACTGGCCGTCGAGTACGGGCCGGACATCCGGGTCAACACCGTGCTGCCCGGCCCCATTCTCACCGCCGCCTGGGAGGGGATCCCGGAGCCCGACCGGGCGCGCAGCGTGGCGGCCACGGCGGCCAAGCGCTTCGGGCAGCCGGAGGAGGTGGCCGCAGCGGTCGCCTTCCTGGCATCGGCGGACGCCTCCTATGTGACCGGAGCGAGCCTCGTGGTCGATGGAGGATGGAGCGTCATGAAGGAGTCCTCGTGAGCGGCGCCCACCGTGTGCGCCATCAGCGACAAGGACCGGAGCGGAAACGGAGAACGTGGTGACCCATCCCGGTAAGGGGCTGCACGGCCAGGCCGTGGAGGAGCTGGGCCGGCGCATCATCCGCGGCGACTATCCCCCGGGCTCCGTGGTGGACCCGGTCAGGTTCGAGACGGAGCTCGGCGTCAGCAAGACCGTGGTCCGCGAGGCGATGCGCGTGCTGGCGTCCAAGGGCCTGCTCGAGTCGAAGCAGAAGCGCGGTACGACTATTCGGCCGCGGGCCGACTGGAACCTGCTCGACAGCGACCTGCTGCGCTGGCAGGGCAGCAGCGCTCCGACCGACGGCTTCCTGGAGGACCTCGCCGAGGTGCGCGCGATAGTCGAGCCCGCCGGAGCCCGGCTCGCCGCCGCCCGCCGCACGCCGTCCGACCTGGACGCCATGCGGCAGGCGCTCGAGGCGATGGCGGCGGCGGGGACGGACGCGGACGCCATGGTCGAGGCGGACCTGGCCTTCCACCGCGCCCTGCTGGACGCCGCCCACAACGAACTGCTGAGCCGCATGGAGGTCGTCATCGAGGCCGGGCTGCGCGTCCGCGACCGGATCGTGCACGGCGCCCAGCACTTCTCCGACTCCATACCCGTGCACCAGGAACTGCTGGACGCGGTCGAAGCGGGCGACCCGGACGCCGCCGTGGCCGCCGTCGCGTCACTCCTGGCCCAGGCCTCCGACGACCTGGCGGCCCTACGGGCCGGGGAAGAACACGACGACAACGTGACCGACACGCTGCCGAAGGAAACTCCTTGAAGATAACCGGACTTGAGACGTTCCTGGTGGCTCCGCGCTGGCTGTTCCTGCGCATCGCCACCGACGAGGGCATCACCGGCTGGGGCGAGCCCGTGGTCGAGGGACGCGCCGACACCGTGCGCGCCGCCGTCCACGAACTGGCCGACTACCTCGTCGGCCGCGACCCGCTGCGCATCGAGGACCACTGGCAGGTCCTCACCAAGGGCGGCTTCTATCGCGGCGGCCCCATCCTCTCCAGTGCCGTCGCCGGCATCGACCAGGCACTGTGGGACATCGCCGGCAAGACCTACGGCGCCCCCGTGCACCGTCTCCTCGGCGGCCCGGTGCGGGACCGCGTCCGGATGTACGCCTGGATCGGCGGCGACCGGCCGAGCGATGTGGCGGAGCTCGCCGAGGAGCAGATGAAGGCGGGCTTCACCGCCGTGAAGATGAACGCCTCGGCCGAACTCGCCCCGATCGACACCCCGGCACGCACCGCCGAGGTCGTCGAACGCGTCGCGGCCGTCCGCGAGGTGCTCGGCGCCGAGCGGGACATCGCCGTCGACTTCCACGGCCGCGTCTCCACCGCCATGTCGCGCCGCCTGCTGCCCCTCCTCGAACCACTGCACCCGCTGTTCGTCGAGGAGCCCGTCCTGCCCGAACACTCGGGCCACCTGCGCAGCCTGGTCGAGTCCACGAACATCCCGCTCGCGACCGGCGAACGCCTCTACTCCCGCTGGGACTTCCGCGAGGTACTGGCCAGCGGCATCGCCGTCGCCCAGCCCGACCTGTCGCACGCCGGCGGCATCTCCGAGGTCCGCCGCATCGCGGCCATGGCCGAGACACATGACGTCGCCCTGGCTCCCCACTGCCCCCTCGGCCCGATCGCCCTGGCCGCCAGCCTGCAGATCGCCTTCTCGGTGCCGAACTTCCTCATCCAGGAACAGAGCATGGGCATCCACTACAACCAGCAGTGCGACCTGCTGGAGTACGTGATGGACCCCGAACCCTTCCGCTTCGAGAGCGGCTACGCCGTCCGCGGATCCCGCCCGGGCCTCGGCGTCGAGATCGACGAGAAGGCCGTACGCCGCGCCGCCGAGACCGGACACCGCTGGCGCAACCCCGTATGGCGGGGCGCCGACGGGGCGTTCACCGAGTGGTGACACCGTCGAGTCCGTCGCACCCCACGCACAAGGAGAGCCCGCTCCCATGAACCTGGTGGAATCGCTCCGAGCCCACCGCCTGCTGGCGATCGTCCGCGGCAAGGATCCCGCCGCGGCGCTGCGCACCGTGCGCACCCTCGCCGAGGAAGGCGTCGCCGCCATCGAGGTCTCACTGACCACCGCCGACGCCCTGACCGTGATCAGGCAGGCGCGCACCGACCTGGGCCAGGGCGCCCTGCTCGGCGCCGGCACCGTGCGCTCGGCCGCGGACGCCGCGCGCGCCGTCGACGCCGGTGCCACCTACCTCGTCACTCCGGCGCTGGTCGACGGGCTGGAGGCGTACGGCGTACCCGTGCTGATGGGCGCCCTGACACCGAGCGAGATCGAAGTCGCCCTCGCTCGGGGCGCCGACGCGATCAAACTCTTCCCCGGTTCCCTCGGCGGACCGGACTATCTGCGGGCCCTGCGCGACCCGTTCCCCGAAGTGCCCTTCGTCCCGGTCGGGGGAGTGGACGCGTCGGCCGCCCGTGCGTACCTGGACCGGGGCGCCCTCGCCGTCGGCGTCGGCTCACCGCTGGTCGGGGACGCGGCCGACGGCGGCGACGTGGGGCAACTCCGCGCTCGCGCGGCCGAGTTCCGCAAGGTCGTCGCGGGGGAGGGGCCGTGACGGAACCGGCCGCACCGGACGTGGTGACCTTCGGCGAGACGATGGCGGCACTCCGAGCCCAGGGCGCGCTGCGACTGGGCGGCAGTCTCGGACTGTCCGTGGCGGGAGCCGAATCGAACGTCGCCATCGGCCTCGCCCGGCTCGGGCACCGGGTGCGCTGGGCCGGCCGGGTGGGTGCGGACGAACTCGGCGCCCTGGTGCTGCGCACGCTGCGCGCCGAGGGCATCGACACCGAGCACGCGGCCGTCGACGACACCGGCCGGCCCACGGGACTGCTGCTGACCGAACCCCGCCTGGGCACACTCACGCGTGTCAGTTACTACCGCGCCGGTTCGGCGGGTTCGGCCGTCTCACCGGCCGATGTCCTGCCCGCGCTGGCCTCCGGATCCCGCGTCCTGCATCTGACCGGCATCACCCCGGCGCTCGGCCCGTCGGCGGCCGAGGCGGTCCACGCCGCCGCCGAGGCCGCTCGCGACGCCGGCATGACCGTCTGCCTCGACGTCAACCACCGCTCCCGGCTGTGGTCCCACGACCGGGCCCGCACCACCCTCAGGCCGCTGCTTGCCCACATCGACCTGCTCGTAGCCTCCGAGGACGAGCTGCCGCTGGTGCTGGAACGGCCCGCCGCAGCCGAGTCGGAGGCCGTGCACAGCCTCCTGTCCGCGGGTGTCGGCGAGGTGGTCGTCAAACGTGGCGCACGCGGCGCGACCAGCTTCACCGCCGAAGGGGCGACCGACCGCGCCGCTCGCCAGGTCGACGCCGTCGATCTGGTCGGCGCGGGCGACGCCTTCGTGGCCGGGTACCTGTCCGGACTCCTCGACGGCGCGGACATCCCCGCCCGGCTGCACCGGGCCGTCACCACGGCGGCCTTCGCCGTCGCCACCCGGGGCGACTGGGAAGGCCTGCCGACACGGGACGAACTCGGCCTGTTCGACGAGCCCGACGGCACGACCATCCGCTGACCATCCGCTGATCCAGGAGGCTGGACATGACATCCACGGCAGCGCCCACGGCGGTGGTGGTGGACGGAGAATACGAACTCGCCGAGGGCGGCCGCTGGGTCGACGGCCGGTACGTGTACGTCGACATCCTCAGCGGCCGGCTCTTCGAGTTGCGCGACGTCGACGGGCCGACCGTGCGCCGACTGGCCCGGCTCGACGTGCCGTTGGGCGCCGTCGCGCCCGTGGCCGGCCGGCCGGGCACCTGGATCGCCGCCGCGGGCACCGGCATCGCACTGCTCAGCCCCGACGGCGCACTGGAGTGGCTGGACCGCCCCGAGGACCGCACCCCGCTCCCCAGCCGGATGAACGACGGCGTCGCGGACCCCGCCGGCCGCTTCTGGGCCGGCAGCATGGCCTACGACGGCACCCACGGCGCGGGCTCGCTCTACCGAACGGACCCCGACGGCACGGTGGTACGCGTCCTCGACGGCCTGACCATCGCCAACGGTCCGGCCTTCACCGCCGACGGCACGACCCTGTACCTCGCCGACACGGCCGCGGGAACCATCCTCCGCTGCCGGGTCGACCCGGTCTCGGGCGACCTCTCGGGCGGCCCCGAGACCTTTGCCCGCCTCAGCGAGGCCGAGGGCGGCCCCGATGGAATGACCGTCGATGACGAGGGCTGCCTGTGGGTCGCGATGTGGGGTGCCGGTGCGGTCCGCCGGTACCACCCGGACGGCCGCCTGCTCCAGACCCTGACGGTGCCCGCCCCGCACCCCACCTCGGTCTGCCTGCACCCCGGCGACGACCGCCTCTTCGTCACCACGGCCCGGTACGGGGTGCCGAGCCCGACCCCGGCCTCCGGCGCGGTGCTCAGCGTCCCCGTGCCGGCGAGGGGAACGGCGGCCTGCTCCTGGCGGGGCCGGAGCTGAAGGCGGCAGCGGCCCTGTCAGGCGGGCGCGGCTTCCGTGAACTGGTTGGTGTCGAAGAGCCGGCTGATGTGGCCGCCGAGCTCCGACCAGTGCTGTCCGGAGAGTTCGGCGGCGGCCCGGGCGTCGCCGCCGGCACAGACGTCGATGAGCTGGTCGTGGTGCTCGATGGTGTTGCGGCCGCCGAGGAGCGTGGAGAACTTGCGGTAGAGGATGCGATGGATCAGCGGGTGGAGCTGCTCGACGATCCGGCTGAGGACGGGGTTGTCCGCCGCCTCGATGGGGACGGCGTGGAAGCGGTCGTCGGCGGCGAGGGCGGCATCGGTGTCGTTGGCGGCGACGGCCCGTTCGAAGTCCCGGTTGGCCTGGCGCATGCGCTGCCGGTCCTGCTCGGTCATCACCGGCACGGCCGTCTCGATGGCGAGCTGGTCGAGGGAGTGCAGGACGGCGAGGGTCTTCTCGACGTCGCGGCGGTTGAGGGTGGTGATCCGGGTGTAGACGCCGGGCTTGGCCTCGACCAGACCGATGTCGGCGAGCCGGGCGAGCGCCTCGCGCACCGGGGTGCGGCTGAGACCGAGACGCTCGGCGAGTTCGCCGTCCTTGACCTTTTCCCCGGGGGCGAGTTCTCCGCGCACGATGGAGTCGCGCAGACGGTGGAAGACCTCGTCGCTGAGGAGACGGCGGGAGACAGGGCTGTCGAGTGACATATTGCGTACAGTACATCGGTCGCCGCTCCGCATCCCCGTCACCCGCCTTCGTCCTCATGCAGCGCGCATCCGGCGGACCAGAGCCTGAGCCAGGACTACGGCCGGATCGATGAGGGGGACCTCGACCGTTCCGTCGGACAGCCCGAGAGGGATCTCCGTGCAGCCCGCGATGATCACCTGTGCCCCCTGGGCCGTGAGCCCGCGCGCGGCACGCACCAGCGGCTCGGTGGCCGTGGCGTCCCGTCGCCCGGCCTTGACCGCGTGGATGGCGGCCATGACCTCGTCCCGCTGACTGTCGGGGCCGGGCAGCACAAGGCTGATTCCGTAGCGGTCAAGCCACTCCTGATAGAGGCCCGCTCGGACGGTTCCGGTCGTGGCGAGCAGTCCGGCGGTGCGCACCTGGGGCCGCAGGGTGGACAGATGACGTGCGACCTCGCCGATCATGTGGACGATGGGCAGGCCCACATGGCCGGCGATGCGGGGAACGAACGCGTGGGCGGTGTTGCAGGGGATGGCGATGACGGTGGCGCCCGCCTCGCGCAGGACACGCCCGCCGTGCAGGAGCCAGGGGGTCGGGTCGGGGCCGTCGCCGATCAGGGCCGCGGTGCGGTCCGGGATGGTCGGGTCGGACCAGATGACCGTCCTGAGGTGGTCCTGGTCGCTGCTGCCCGGCGTCATCGACACCAGCTTGGCGTAGAAGTCGGCGGTGGCGGCCGGGCCCATGCCGCCGAGGATGCCGATGATCTCCGAGGGGGAGGCGGTCACTGGACGGGTTCCTTCTGGAGGGCCGTGGCCTCGGTCCCGGCCGGGGTGCGGGGGAGGCCGTCGGCACCGTGTTTGGCCTCGCGCCGTTTCTCGGAGCTGTCGACGACGGCTGCGGCGAGTGAGTTGCCGATGACGTTCACGCCGGTGCGGGCCATGTCGACGATGAAGTCGACGCCGAGGAGCAGGGCGATGCCTTCGGCGGGCAGGCCGATGGAGTTGCCGGCGGCGATGAGCACGACGATGGAGGCGGAGGCGACACCGGCCATGCCCTTGGAGAGGATCACCAGCACGCCGACCATGAGGAGCAGGGCGGGCAGCGAGGTGTCGGCGCCGTAGGCGTTGGCGAGGAAGACCAGGGCGGCGGCCTGGTAGAGGACCGAGCCGTCGGTGTTGAAGGAGTAGCCGAGAGGGACGACGAACGAGGTCGTTGAGCGGCTGAGGCCGAACGCCTCGAGCTTGCCCATCAGCGGGGCCAGCACCGATTCGGAGCTGCGGGTGACGAAGGCGATCCCGGCCAGCCCGGCGATCGACTTCATCAGCCCGACGTAGTGGATGCGGTAGATCGCGGCGATGAGCGGGAAGAGCACGCCGATGACGATGGCCAGGCCCGCGTAGACCACGGCGATGAAGCCCAGCAGGCTGCGCAGGTTGCCGAAGCCGTAGTGGGCGACATCGTAGGAGATGAAGCCGAGGACGCCCAGGGGTGCGATGCGGATGACGTAGCCGACGACCTTGAACATCACCGAGGCGACGGACTCCAGGACGGCGGCGAAGGGCTCGGACTTCTCCCCGATCGCGGCCATGGCGACGCCCACGAGCAGGGCGAAGACGATCGCGCCGAGCAGATTGCCCTCGCCGAACGCTTCGAAGATGTTCTTCGGGAAGGCGTGCAGGACCAGTTCGTGGAAGTCGATGCCCTGGCTCATGCCGTCCAGGTCCTTGGCGTCGGCCCCCTGGACGGGGGCGCCCTTGCCGATGCCCGTGAACTTCGCCAGTCCCACCGCGATCAGCAGGATGACCGTGGTGACGATCTCGAAGTAGAGGATGGCCTTGCCGGCGATCCGGCCGACCTTCTTGACCGACTCCATGCGGGCGATGCCCAGCACGATGAGCGGGAAGACCAGCGGCAGGACCACGACCTGCACCAGGTTCAGGAACACCTCCCCGAGGATCTTCATCTGCTCGCCGGCCGACGGGGTGAGGGTTCCGATGAGGGCTCCGAGCCCGACGGCGATGATCGACTGGATGCCGATCGGCATCTTCCGACAGCGCCGCCAGAACCCTGCGCGCCGGGCCGGTGGGGTGTCTGTGCTGGTGGGACGGGGGTGATCGGTGCCCATGAGACCTCCTGCCAAATGCAATATATTGCGTTCTGCGTTTTGGCGGGTAACACTGAGGCCGGTAGCGGGGGCCTGTCAAGGGGCCCGCCCGGACGAGGAGCATCAGATGGCGCGGAGCACACGCATCGAGCACGACCTGGTGGGAGACAAGGAGGTCCCCGCCGACGCCTACTACGGCGTGCACACGGTGCGGGCCGTGGAGAACTTCGCGATCACCGGCTCGACCATCGCCCGATTCCCCGACCTGATCGCCGCACTGGCCGCCGTGAAGCAGGCCGCCGCGCAGGCCAACCGTGATCTCGGTCTGCTCCCGCCGGACATCGCCGGAGCGGTCATCGGCGCCTGCGAGGAGATCCGCGCCGGACGGCTGCACGAGCAGTTCGTCGTCGACCCCGTCCAGGGCGGGGCCGGCACGTCGACGAACATGAACGCCAACGAGGTCATCGCCAACCGGGCCCTGGAGATCCTCGGCCATCCGCGCGGCTTCTACGACGTGATCCACCCGCTCGACCACGTCAACATCGGGCAGAGCACCAACGACGTCTATCCCACCGCCGTGCGTCTCGCCCTGGTCACCTCACTGCGCCGGCTCGGCGACTCCCTCGGGGCGCTGGCCACGGCCTTCACCGGCAAGGCGACGGACTTCGGCGACGTCCTGAAGATGGGCCGCACCCAGCTCCAGGACGCGGTCCCCATGACGCTGGGTCAGGAGTTCACCACCTACGCCGTCATGATCGAGGAAGACCGCCAGCGGCTCACCGAGGCCGCCGCCCTGCTGCTGGAGTCCCACCTCGGCGGCACCGCGATCGGCACCGGCATCAACGGCCACCCCCGCTACGCCGAACTCGCCTGCGCCTATCTCGCGGACATCAGCGGTGAACCCGTCCGGCCCGCGGGCGACTTCATCGAAGCCACCCAGGACTGCGGTGCCTTCGTCCAGCTCTCCGGCGTCCTCAAGCGCGTCGCGGTGAAACTCTCCAAGACGTGCAACGACCTGCGCCTGATGTCCTCCGGCCCCACGGCCGGGCTCGGCGAGATCAACCTGCCGCCGGTGCAGGCCGGTTCGTCCATCATGCCCGGCAAGGTCAACCCGGTGATCCCCGAGGTCGTCAACCAGGTCGCCTTCGAGGTGATCGGCAATGACCTGACCGTCACCATGGCCGCCGAGGCCGGACAGCTCCAGCTCAACGCGTTCGAACCCGTCATCGCCTACAGCCTGCTGCGCTCCCTGACCCATCTGCGCGCCGCCTGCGACACGCTCGCCGTCCGCTGCGTCCCCGGCATCACCGCCAACCGCGAACACCTCCGCGGCACGGTCCACCGCTCCATCGGCCTCGTGACCGCCCTCGCCCCGCACATCGGCTACGCCGCCGCCACCACGCTGGCCCGCCAAGCCCTCGCCTCGGGCCGCGGCATCAAGGATCTGGCCGCGGAAGCGGGTCTGCTCACCGCCGAGGAACTGGAGACGATCCTGCGCCCCGAGAACCTCACCGGGCAGGCGTCCGTGCCGGACGCTCCGGCCGTGCTGCGTGCCTGGAAGCCGTGCTGCGGGCCTAGAAATGGATAGGTCATACCGGTAGCTAGACTGGCCGGTATGACCCGCCGCGCCCCGCAATCCGATGGCCCCGCCGTACAGCCGTTGCGCAGCGATGCCGAGCGCAACCGGGGGCGGATCATCGCCGCCGCGCGCCTGGTGTTCGCGCGGGACGGCCTGAACGCCTCCATGGCGTCTGTGGCGCGTGAGGCGGGGGTCGGGATCGCCACGATGTTCCGGCGCTTCCCGACGAAGGAGGAGCTGGTCGCCGCCGTCTTCTCCGACCGCATGGACGCCTACGCCGACGCGGTCGCGGTCGCCCTGGAGGATCCCGACCCCTGGAACGGTTTCGTCGGCTACATCGAGACGGCCTGTGGAATGCAGGCCGCCGACTACGGCTTCGCCGACGTCCTGACCATGACCTTCCCCACCGCCAAAGCGCTGGAGCGGCGCCGCGACGAGGCCTACGCGTCCATGGTCGAGCTCATCGGCCGTGCCAAGGCCACCGGCCGGCTGCGCGAGGACTTCGACCCCTCGGACCTGGTGCTGATCCACATGGCCAACGCCGGTGTCGTCAACGCCACCGGTGAGGCCGCCCCCGATGCCTGGCGCCGTGTCGTCGCCCTGCTGATCCAGTCCCTGGAGGCCCCGGCCCGCGGCCCTCTGCCCGACTCGCCCGAGCACGACGCCCTCTACAAGGCCATGCTCCGCGCCGGCCCCGGGGGTCCCACCGCCACGGCCCCGGACGGGAGTTGACCGACATGGCACTGGTCCTGGTGACCGGCGCGGCCGGCGGACTCGGGCGCGACACGGCTGACGCGCTGGCCGACGGCGGACACGAGGTGGTCATCCACGTCCGTAACCCGGCTCGTCTCACCGAGGTGGGTGACACGGCCCGTTGGAAGGGCGTGGTCACCGGGGACCTCGCCGAGCCGGAGGAGATCCGCGGGGTCGCCCGGCAAGCCTCCGGGTTCGGGCGTTTCGACGCCGTCATCCACAACGCCGGCGTCATGAACCGCCCGGAGGATGTCACCGTCAACACCGTCGCGCCGTACATGCTGACGGCACTGATGGAGAAGCCGGCCAGGCTCGTCTACCTCAGCAGCTCCATGCACCGGACCGGCTCCGCCGACCTGCGACGGCTGATATCCGGTACCGCTTCCTACGACGACACCAAGCTCTGGGTCACCGCGCTCGCGCTCGCCTTCGCGTCCCGCTGGGAGGGAACGTCCAGCCACGCGGTCGACCCCGGGTGGGTCCCCACCCGCATGGGCGGTCGCGGCGCCCCGGACGACCTGACCGCCGGGCACCGGACCCAGGTCTGGCTCGCCACGCACCCGGACGTGACCCCGGGCACCGGCGGCTACTGGTTCCACCAGCAGGTACAGACACCCCACCCGGCCTCGCAGGACGAAGAGTTCCAGACTCGCCTCATCGAAACCCTGGAGCACCACACAGGCGTCCCCCTCGACTGACCGCCTCCCTCACCTCAGCGGATGCAGGGCCGTCAACTCGGGCGCCCGGCGGCCCGTGACGACCGACTCGGCCGGCAGCTTGCCGCTGAGGGGGTCGAGAGCGATGCCCCACATGCCGTGGCCGCCGCAGACGTGGACCCGGGGCGAGCGGGTGGGGCCGACCAGGGGCAGGCCGTCGGGCGTGCACGGGCGCGGGCCGGCCCATACGTCGGTGCGGCGGGTGAGGTCGGCCGAAGGGAGCAGGGTCCGGGCCGCGTTGACGATGGCCTGGACGCGGCGGGGATCCGCGGGGCGGTCGGGTGCCGTGAACTCCATCATGCCCGCCACCCGCACCCGGTCGCCGAGGGGAGTGCAGACCACGCGCCGCTCGGCGAAGTAGGTGGGCCGGGTGGGCAGACAGGCCTCGCCCGTGCGCGTCGGCTCGGCGACGCCGCCCCGGGCCAGATCGTCGTAGGCCGAGAGCGCGCCGCGGTTCAGCGCCGCGAGAGCGGCCATGGCCACCTGCCGGCTCCGGCGGGTGCAGTTCCGGGTGAACGTCGGCCAGAAGCGGGCCAGCCGTGGATCCGGGCGTGGAGGGATGTAGAGCGGGGAGGCGGGGAGAGGAGCGTGCGCAACCCCAGCTTCAGGGCGGCCGGTTCGGGCAGAGGGACGGTCAGCGCGGGGGAGAGCCGGCCCGCGTTGCCCCATGACGCGCCGGCCGCCACGCCCCGGCGGTCGACCACGGTGACCTCGACGCCGGCCTCCTGGAGGAACCAGGCGGTGGCCAGCCCCGCCATGCCCGCACCCACGACCACGACACTGCGGGGGCTCATGGCCGACCGCCTTCCGCCGGGCCCGCGGCAACGACCTCCGGTCGCCGTTCCCCCACCCGCGTCGCCTGCTCGAAGGCGTGCCCCGCCCTCAGCACGGCCGTGTCCCCCCGGTGCGGCCCCACCACCTGGAGCCCGACCGGCAGCCCGGCCGGGGTGAAGCCGGCCGGGACCGACAGGGCCGGGCAGCCGGTCATGGTGATCAGGTAGGCCGAGCGCATCCAGTCCAGATACGTCTCCATGCCGGTGCCGTCCACGGACGCGGGGTAGGGGAGGCTGACGTCGAAGGGCGCGACCTGGCTGACCGGCAGCAGCAGGACGTCGTACGACTCGAAGAACTCACGCACCCGGTGGAAGAGCGCGGCCTGGAGCACCTGGGCGCGGCCCAGGTCCGGCCCTGTGAGCTTGCGGCCCTCCGCGATGTTCCACACCACGTCCGGCGCCATGCGGTGCCGGTGCTCGTCCAGCAGGGGCCCGTAGGCGAGCTCCATCTGCCACGCGCGCTGGATGAGAAAGGCCTCGTCGGCGCCGGACAGGTCGGGGCAGACCTCCTCGACCTCGCAGCCCAGCGCGCCGAACACCTCCACCGCGCCCCGCACCACGTCCCGGACCTCTGGGTCGACGGGCACGCTCCCCCCGAGGTCGGGCGACCAGGCGACCCGTAGGCCACGGATGTCGCCGTCGAGCGGTGCGGCGAAGGCGGAACCCGGAGTTTCGAGGGCGAGCGGGCTGCGCGGATCAGGCCCGGCCAGGACGGACAGCATCAGCGCGACGTCTTGAACCGTCCGTGCCATGGGGCCCTTCACCGACAACTGCCCCCAGGGTGCCTTGTCGGGCCAGGACGGGACCCGGCCGGGGGAGGGCCGCAGTCCCACCACGTTGTTGAAGGACGCCGGGTTGCGCAGGGAGCCGCCGGTGTCGCTGCCGTCGGCGAGCGGCTGCATGCCGCAGGCGAGGGCGGCCCCCGCGCCGCCGCTGCTGCCGCCGGCGCTGCGCGCGAGGTCGTAGGGATTGCGCGTCGCGCCGAAGACGGGGTTGACGGTGTGGGAACCCATGCCGAGTTCGGGCACGTTGGTCTTGCCGAGCGTGATGGCCCCGGCACCCCTGAGGCGTTCGACGACCAGATGGTCCCGGGCGGGGACGTGGTCGGTGAAGACGGGTGAGCCGTACGTGGTGCGGATGCCCGCCGTGTCGTGGAGGTCCTTGTGCGCGACGGGCAGCCCGTGCAGAGGTCCGACCTCCGTCCCCGAGGCGAGCCGCTCGTCCGCCTCCGCCGCCTGCCGGAGCGCCCGGTCGGCGACGAGCGTGACGATCGCGTTCACCGACGGATTGACCCGGTCGACGCGTTCGAGGTGGGCGGTGACGACCTCACGCGCGGACACCTCACGCCGGCGCAGGGCGGCGGCGAGGTCGGTCGCGGTGGTGAAGCACAGGTCGGCGGGGTTCACAGTCCTCCCAGGGTTTCCTTGATCTGGACCGCGGCGAGCACCCCGAACAGGACGAAGGAGCTCGACAGCAGCACGTTCGAGACGGTCTTGTTGCGGTACGGCGGCCGCAGGCCGCGCCGGTTGAGCAGCACCAGCAGCGCCCCCGACAGCAGCGGCAGGACGAGGGAGCCCACGGCGGCGTAGGTGAGCACCAGCGGGACCGGTTTGCCCACGAAGGTCACCGCCACGGACGTGACCGCGCAGTACAGCACGAACAGGCGGAACGAACGGCTGCGCTGGCCCATGTGCCGCTCCGCCTCGGCGTCCGGCACCCCGCGCAGGGTGCGCAGCGAGTCGGCCAGCAGATAGCACAGGGCGTTGAAGCCGCCGACCAAGGCGCTCAGGGTCACGAGGAAGAAGGTGCCCAGGAACAGCACCCGTGCCACCGACCCGAGGTCCGCGCCGAGCGGTTCGGCCAGCGCGGCCAGCCCGTCGTTGCCGGTGATCGTCCGGCCACTGCCGTACAGCAGGCCGGTGCCCACGATCGAGGTGCAGACCACGAACAGGAAGGTGACCCCGTAGCTCACTGCCGAGTCGGCCCGCATGACGGGCAGCCAGCTCCGGTGCTGCCAGCCCTTCTCCCGCAGCCAGTAGCTGTACGAGGCCACCCCGGCCGTGCCGCCCACCCCGCCGACCAGGGCCAGCACGGTGACCACATCGCCCTGCGGCAGCCGCGGCCGCAGCGAGGACACCAGCGCGGAAGGGTCGTCCAAGGTGACGAGCGTGACCACGGCCAGTACGACCATGCCGACGAACTTGGCCAGCATGAACCCGCTCATCACCCGCTCGAACAGTGCGTACCGGCCCACGTACACGAGCCCGGCCGACGCCAGCGCGATCACCACGGCCAGCGGCCTCAGCGGCAGCGCGGGGAACAGCGTCGTCAGCGCGAGGGAGGCCACCGAGCTCAGGGCCGCCCCGTACAGCAGCCCGATGACCAGCACGAACGCGAAGAAGGCGGACGGCAGCCAGCGGGCGGCGGCGCGCAGGCTCGCGATCACGGTCAGACCGCTCCCCAGATAGAGGCGCCCCACCGCCTCGGTCAGCGCGTACTTGAGGACGACACCGACGAGGATCGCCCACAGCAGGGCCATGCCGTAGCCGGCGGCGCCCGCCAGTGAGGTCACCATGTCGCCGGCGCCCACACTGGTGGCGGCGAGGACGAGGCCCGGCCCGAGGACGGCCAGCCGCCCGCGCCGGGAGACGGGGGCGAGCAAGGGCGCGGTCGTCTCGTGGCGAGGGGGACTTCCAGGAGTCGCGGTCACGTCGGCCACCTCCGTAGGGGATCCGGCTTCCCGGCAGCGTGGGGCAGGCTGACGGAAGGGAACAACGATCCCTGTGAAATCGACGGAATCGGCCATACGCTCAGGCCGATGGACGCACCGCACCCCGGCTTCGTGGCCGATTCGCTGGACCGGCGCATCATCAGCGCGCTGCAGATCGACGGCCGTGCCTCCTGGCACCGCATCGCCACGGCCCTCGTCGAACCGGAACGCACCGTCGTCCGCCGGGGCACCCGCCTGCTGGACTCCGGGCTCGTACGGATCGGCGCCATGGTGGTGCGCGGCCGCAGCACCGTGATCGGCGTGCGCTGCGCTCCGGGCCAGGCCCGCGTCGTCGCCACCGCGCTGGCCCGCCGCCCCGACTGCGTCTTCGCCCATGTCCTGACCGGGACCTGGGACTGCGTCGCGGAAGTGCAGTGCCCCCGCGACCGGCTCGCGGGACTCGTGATGGACGAGCTCCCGGGCCTGCCGGGGGTCGTACGGACGCTTACGCTGCCGGTGCTGCGGCATGTGCGGACGATCCGCGAGTGGCACGCGGGCCTGCTCACGGAGTCCGAGATCGCCGCACTGGCCGAGGGCACGCCCGCGAGCACCGCCGCCGCGTCGGCGGACCTCCTGCCCGCATACGACGGTGCCGAACTCGCCCGCTCCGACCGCCTGTTGGTGAACACCCTGGCCGAGGACGGGCGGTGCACCTACGACGAACTGGCCCGGGTGTCCGGGGTGTCCGAGGCCACCGCCCGCCGCCGGCTGGGCGCCCTGCGCCGGGAGGGGCGTGTCCGCGTCCGGGCCGTGATCGAACCGGTGCTGCTCGGACTGCCGGTGGAGGCCGTGCTGTGGGTGCGCGCCGTCCCGGCGGCGGTCGAGGGGGTGGCGGCGGCGCTCGCGGAGTCCCCGCACGTCCGGTACGTCAGCTTCGTCACCGGCGAGCGTCAACTGCTCGCCCTGACCGCCTTCCCGGACGAGGCGGCCCTCCATGACTTCGTGACGCGCTCCCCGTGGCTGGACGAGGCGGCGTCCGTGGATGTGTCGATGGTCCTCGGATCTCTGAAGCGGGGCGGGATGCTCGCGCCGTGGCTGCGCGGCTGACGTTCCACGCCGTGGCGATACATCGGATGAGTCGTGCCACTGGGGTCATTGACAGGTGTACGAGTGCTGCTAGGTTCCGCGATACACCCGATGTATTGATGAGCCGTCAGCTCTGGAGGACGCATGACCTCACAGCCGGAGCACCATGCGAAGGTGGCCCGCAGAGCCGTACTGGGCACCGCGCTCTCGGGCGCGGCAGCAGCCGCACTGCCCGGAACAGCCCACGCGGAGGAGCCGGAACGTTCGGTGCCGTCCGCCGCTGACGGGAGCGGCAGACGCCCCTGGAGACTCCGCGACACCATGACCAGCGACGGTGCCTGGGCGACGTTCCTGCGGGGCCAGGACCTGCTGTGGACCAGGCTGCCCACCCGCTGGTACGAGGGCCCGTTCTTGGGTGACGGGCTGCTCGGCAGCATGATCTACCGGGAGCCGGACGCCAACCGCATCCGCTTCACCGTCCAGCACGGCCGGGTCCAGGACCACCGCCCCGAGTTCGGCAGCGGCTGGGGCACCTGCCGTCTGCCGGTGGGGCATCTGACGCTCGACCCCGTCGGCACTGTCACCGCCGTCGACTGGCGGCTGAGCCTGTGGAACGCCGAACTCACCGGCACCGTCACCACCACCGCCGGCACGCTCGCCCTCTCCGCCCTCGTCCACGACGAGGTGCTCGCCGTCCGGGTCCGGGCCTCCGGCGGCGAACGCGCCGTCTGGACCTTCCACCCCGAGGAGGCCATCAGCCCCCGGAAGATCCAGGAGGCTCCGCCCGCCGACTACACCCCCAACCCGCCCTGGACCACCCGCACCGCCGCCGACGGCACCGAGCAGGTGCTCCAGCCCCTCACCGGCGGCCAGACCGCCACCGCCTACCGGCGCGACGGCGACGAACTGCTGCTCAGCGTCGGGCACAGCGCCCCCTCCACCACCGGCGCCGAGGCCGACTCACTCCGCAACCTGCGGCGAGCGACCTCGTACGACACCCTCAGGCGACGGCACACCCGCTGGTGGCACGCCTTCTACAAGAAGAGCTTCGTCTCGTTCCCCGACCAGCGGCTGCAGAGCTTCCACTGGATCCAGCTCTACAAGGTCGCCTCCGCCAGCCGCGCGGACGGCCCCGTCATGGCCACCTGCGGGCCGTGGCTGGAGCCCACACCCTGGCCCGCGGTCTGGTGGAACCTCAACATCCAGCTCGAGTACTGGCTCGTCCACGGCTCCAACCACCTGGAACTCGACGCGCTCGCCACCACCCTGCGCCGCAACCAGGATCAGCTCATCGCCAACGTGCCCGCCGCCTACCGCGCCGACAGCTCCGGCGTCGGACGCAGCTCCGACATGTTCGCCAACCGGGAGGTGGGCAGGCCCGGCTCCGGCTCCGAGGTCGGCAACCTCACCTGGGCGCTGCACAACGTGTGGCTGTCCTACCGGCACTCCATGGACAAGGCCCTCCTGCGCGACACGGTCTTCCCGTTGCTGCGCCGGGCCGTCGCCTACTACCTGCACTTCCTCACCCCGGGCAGCGACGGCAAGCTCCACCTGCCGAGCACGCTCTCGCCCGAATACCCCGTCGTACCGCCGCAGGACACCACCTATGACCTGGCCCTGATCCGCTGGGCCTGCCAAACCCTCATCGAGTCCGCCGAACTCCTCGGCATCGACGACGCGTCGGCCCCGCGCTGGCACGAGGTGCTGGCCAAACTCACGCCCTACCCGGTCGACGGCAACGGCTACATGATCGGTGCCGGCACCCCGTACGCCCAGTCGCACCGCCACTACTCGCACCTGCTGATGGTGTATCCGCTGTACCTCGTCAACTGGGACCAGCCCGAGAACCGCGACCTGATCACCAGGTCGATCGAGCACTGGCACGCGCTGACCGGCGCCCACCGCGGCTACAGCTACACCGGTGCCGCCTCGATGTACGCGATGACCGGCGACGGCGACACCGCGCTCACCTATCTGCGGAAGTTCTTCGACACCTCCACCCGCTACCCCTGCCAGGCCAACACCCACTACACCGAGGCCGGTCCGGTCATCGAGACGCCGCTGTCCGCCTCGCAGTCCCTGCACGACATGTTCTGCCAGAGCTGGGGCGGCGTGATCCGCGTCTTCCCGGCCGTCCCCAGCACGTGGGCGGACCTCACCCTGCACGACTTCCGCACGCAGGGCGCCTTCCTGGTCAGCGCCGTCCGCACGGCCGGGAAGACCCGGTTCATCCGGATCAGAAGCCTGGCGGGCGAGCCGCTCAAGCTGAAGCACGGGCTCGGCGGCCCCCTCACCGTGCTCCTCGACGACGGCCGCCCCGCCCGCACCCGCGACCTCGGCGACGGCGTGCTCTCCATCGACCTGCCCAAGGGCCGCGAGGTGCTCGTCCACTCCGGCTCCCGCCCCGACCTCGTCATCGCGCCGGTCACCGCCGGCGAACCGGGCCCCGCCTGGGGACTGCCGTAAAGCCCACACACCTCGGAGGGTTCCATGGCTGTTCCGATCAGAACCACGGTCGCCGCGCTGTGCACCGGCCTCGCGGCCGCACTCCTCACGACCGCCCCCGCCCGGGCCGAGAAGCAGGAGCACACCTGGACGGTGTCCGCCTCCGCACACGCACCCCGCGCACGGATATCCCTGGACGACAGCACCGGCGCACTGAGCCTGTCCGTGACCCGCGCCGGCCGTACGGTCATCGAGCCGTCGCCCGTCGGCATCGTCACCGAACAGGCCGACCTCTCCCAGG